>CAYUZM010000376.1:0-6085 GCA_964449665.1 uncultured Solibacteraceae bacterium | reverse complement strand
CCGCCACCCCCGAACTCGCGCGCCGGCACCAGCCCGTTCATCGGGCTCACGATGGTTGAGTTTCGCAAATCCTCCTCGGCTCGTTCGAGCGAAGCCTGCGCCTGCGCCGCCTGCGCCTTGGCGCGCGCAATCTCGGCCCGCGTCACCGTGATGCTCCGCGTGGCAATCAACTGCTTGTTCCGCGCCACTTCGTAAGCCCGCTCGGCCTCTTCCAACACGGCTCGCGAAATCAGGCCCTGCTTGTGCATCTGCGCCGCGCGATCCACGCTCGATTTCAAAAAGGGAAGCTCCGGCGCCTCGGCCTCGGCCCGCGTGCGCTCATAGGCGGCCTGCGCCATCTGCTCGGCCGCCTGCGCCGCGGCCACTGACGCTCGCGACTCGCGCACCCGCGCCTGCAACTCTTCCTTATCCAACTCCGCCAGCACATCGCCCTGCTTTACATACTGCCCGTAGTCCACCAGCAGCTTCTCCACAATGCCGCTGGCCTTCGACTTCACTTCCACCTTCACGCGCGGCTCAATCTTGCCCGTTGCCACCACGCTGCGCGCGATATCGCCAGTCTCTACCTTCGCCAATTTCGATGGATCGATCGAATAGTCCGGTTTGAGCTTGGCCTGCAAGTACAGCCCGCCCATCGTCAATAGTCCCGCCACGGCAACCAGCGTGACGGCCCACTTCACCCAACGCCGCTTTTGTCTATGATTCCCACTTGTCATAAAAGGCTCGTCCCTTTTCCACTACGGACTTCCCGGTCCAATAGTTCCGTAAACAAGCCTCTACGGACGAACCCGCCAATCGTTGGCAGCGGCCTCGCCCGCCCCCTTATTCCGTACGCTCTTCGACAGTTAACCCGGTTCGCCCGGGAATGTACCGCAACAACCGCTGCAGCGCCTCTTGCGGCTCCATCTCCTCGTCAATCTTGATCAACTCTTCCCCATTCCGGTCCGACAGCACCCACGTGTAGCCCACCGTCCTCGTGCTGTAGCGCTTCATTGTCTGCGAATACTCGCGATGCGTGCGCTTGAGCCGCACCACCTTGCCCACCTGCGTCCACGCCGCCTCCTTGCTGCTCCAGCGCGACTCCTCCCGCAGGCCATTCAGGTCCGCCCGCAGCACCTTGGTCTTCTGCTCGTAGGCCGCCAGCGAAATCATGACCCCCGCGACAAACGCCACCGCCGCCGCCGGCCACGAGAGCCATTTCGTAAAGAGGAGATCCGGCCCCCGGAACAGCGCCATCGCCATCAAGAACGCCACCACCGCGCCCACGCCCATCATCACCACGGAATTGGCCGGGTGCCGCAACTCCACCGCCTCGCCCAGCGACATCGACACCGGCCGCTCATATTCCGCCACCACACCCATCTGTTCGGCCGTCATCACCTCGTCCGCCCTAAGCCCGCTTCCGCCCATGAAAACGAACCCACCCACTCCCAGAAACAGCCCAATCGCGGCGAACGCCACGATGATCGCCGTCTCCTGGTACACCTCTTGCCACGCGTTCACCCGCCCCGCGCCCGGCGCCGCCGGGTTGTACACCACCGCCAGCCTCTCGCCGTCTTTCACCTTCGGCCAGCCGAACCAGCACCCTCCGGAGGCAACGAACTCCTCCCCCGCCACCTGGTACTGAACTGTGTAGCCGTCGCCGTCCGCTCCCGCGACCACACCCTCGGCCTTCGGCCAGGTGTTTACCTCATTCGTTGCCGTCTGATAGCGTGTCCAGCCCAGATACAGCAGCCCCGCGCCCATGCCGCCGAAGATCAACAGAATGAGGAAACGCATGGAGGGAGTCTAGCCCAACCACACTGCCCCTGCCAAGAGCCGGAAGCCTCGCCATTCGAATGAGATATGCGCCGCTCAGGGGGGGCTTTTCGCCCTTTGGTTGGAATCTGGTTGAAACTGTCCAGATAGCACGGCACACTACAATGTCTGCATACGGTATAGTAGGGAAACACTACGTTTTAGAACTGTATCTTTTTATGAATCCAGTGGAGGCGTCATGAGTACTCAACCGATGGAACCAAAGGCCGCTGCCGGGGTTGGCCTTGTGCAAATCGGCGCAAGTCCGGAATCCGCCATCGAGCAAATCATCCAGCAGCGTCTTGCCGAGGAACGGGCGCGCCTGGAGCGCGAAGCGGGCCTTGCCAAGAAGGAATCTCACCAGTTCAAAAAACCGGTTGAAAACCCCTTCACGGCCAAACAGCGCGGCCACACGACGCTGCTGTTTGGCGGCCTCACGTGGAAGCATGAAAAGCTGCTGCACGCCGCGTTCGAGAGCCTCGGTTACATGGCCGAAGCGCTGCCCACGCCCAACGTTGCCGCCTTCCAGACGGGCAAGGAATTCGGCAATAACGGCCAGTGCAACCCCACCTACTTCACCGTCGGAAACGTCGTCCAGTACTTGCAGTCGCTGGAAAATCAGGGCCTTTCCAAGCAAGAGATCATTGACCGCTACGTCTTTCTGACCGCGGGCGCCTGCGGCCCCTGCCGCTTCGGCATGTACGAAGCCGAATACCGCCTGGCTCTGCGCAACGCCGGTTTCGACGGATTCCGCGTCATCCTCTTCCAGCAGGCCGGCGGGCTTTCGCAGTCCGATTGCGAAGCCGGCCTCGAGATGAACATCGACTTCTTCCTCGGCATTCTGAACGCCCTGAACTGCGGCGACGTGCTGAACGAAGTCGCCTACGCCATGCGGCCCTACGAAGCCACGCACGGCGCCACCGACGCCACGCTGAACCGTGCGATGGACTACATGCACGAGGTCTTCCGCAAGCGCCAGCCGTGGAAGCTCGAAGACAAGATGGGCGGCTACCTGGGCGGGTTCAAAGACACCGCCGAATACCTCGGCAAGTTCGTCAACCAGTTGGCCGGCGACGACATGACCGCTTCTCTCGAACGCTGCCGCGACATGTTCGACGAAGTCGAAATCGACCGCCTGCGCGCGAAGCCCATCGTCAAGATCACCGGCGAGTTCTGGGCGCAGACCACCGAAGGCGACGGCAACTTCAATATGTTCGACTTCCTGGAGCGCGAAGGCGCGCAGGTGATGGTCGAACCCGTCGGCACATGGATCACCTACATGATCCACCAGGTCGTCCAGAAGTACCGTGACACCAAGGGCCTCGCCGAAGGCGCGGTGCTGCCGCCGCTGTGGCGTCTGGATAAGCGCCTCAAAATCGAAATCAACCACCGCAACAAGCTCGCCAAGCTCGCGCTCGCCGAAACCATTTTCAAGCGCGAGTATCATCGCCTGGTTGACGCTCTCGGACCGTTGGGCCACCACCTGGCCGATCAATACGAGTTGCAGCGCATCGGCCATCCGTTCTACAACTCCCGCGCGGGCGGCGGCGAAGGCCACCTCGAAGTCGCCAAAAACATCTACTACACGAACAAAGACCTGGCCCACATGGTGCTCAGCGTGAAGCCCTTCGGCTGCATGCCTTCCACGCAGTCAGACGGCGCGCAGGCCGCCGTGGTCAGCCACTTCAAAGACATCATCTACTTGCCCATTGAAACCTCGGGCGAAGGCGAAGTAAACGCCCATTCGCGCGTCCAGATGGCGCTCGGCGAAGCGAAGAACAAGGCCAAACGCGAGTTCGCCGAAGTGCTGGAACGCATCAACATGACGCTCGAAGATCTACAGCAGTTCGTCGACGAGCATCCGGAAACCAAGCGCCCCATGTACCACGTGCCCCACACCAAGGGACTCGTCGGCGTGGCCGCCAACTTCGCGATGCATGTTGCCGACCGCGCGAAAAAAGAAGGCTGGGCTCCTAAACTGGCCGTTGCCGTACAGTAAGCGCCACTGCAAATGGGCGTAAACTGACATCGTCGATCATTAAGGAGATCGCCATTGGCTCGACGTTTATCAATCGGATTTGATATCGGTTCCACAACGGTGAAAGCTGTTGTCGTGGATATCGCCACCGACCAGGTTCTGTGGTGCGATTACCAGCGCCACGACACCAAGCAGCCCGAAAAGTCGCTTGAATTCGTGAAGCGCATCGAGGCTGAGGTTCCCGATTTCAAATCGGCCGACACGCGCATGTTTGTCACCGGTTCCGGCGGCGGCAACATCGGCCGCTTCCTCGGCGGCAAGTTCGTGCAGGAAGTGAACGCGGTCTCCATGGCCGTGGAGAAGCTCTACCCCAAGTGCAACTCCGTGGTCGAGCTCGGCGGCCAGGACGCCAAAATCATCATCTTCAAAGAGGACCCCGAAACGGGCCGCAAGAAGAAGGTGCCGTCGATGAACGACAAATGCGCCGGCGGTACGGGCGCGGTCATCGACAAAATCAACGCCAAGCTCCGCATCCCCTCCGACGAACTGTGCGGCATGGGCTACAAAGGCCTGAAGCTTCACCCCGTGGCCGGCAAGTGCGGCGTCTTCGCCGAAACCGACATCAACGGATTGCAGAAGTCCGGCGTGCCGCCCGAAGAGCTGATGGCCTCGCTGTTTGAAGCCATCGTCATGCAGAATCTCTCGGTGCTCACGCGCGGCAACACGCTGCGTCCCGAAGTGCTGCTGCTCGGCGGTCCCAATACCTACATCAAGGGCATGCAGGACTGCTGGCGCTCGAACATTCCGAAAATCTGGGCCGAACGGAACACGCCGCTGCCGGAGGGAGTCGACCCGGAAGAGCTGATCAAGATCCCCGACAACGGCCAGTACTTCGCCGCGTTGGGCGCGGTCGAGTTCGGCAAGGATGAGGACGACAAGATCGGCGTATACTCCGGCTACGAAAAGCTCGAGTGGTACATCAACGTCGGCCGCGAGGAAGAGAAGAAGAAGAAGGGCGGCAACGGCGGCCTGGCCAAGAACGCCGAAGACCTCGAATCGTTCAAGACCAAGTACCGCCACAAGGTGTTCGTCCCGGCCAACTTCGACAACACGCCCGTGGTGGAAGGTTTCATCGGCATCGATGGCGGCTCCACGTCCACCAAGGCTGTTCTGATCTCCAAGGACAAGAACCGCACCATCCTCGCCAAGTCCTACCAGCTTTCCAAGGGCAATCCCATCGAAGACACGATGGAGATCTTCGCCAAGCTGGAAAAGCAGATCACCGATCAAGGCGTCAAGCTGAAGGTGTTGGGCGTGGGCACCACCGGTTACGCCAAAGACATCCTGAAGGAAGTGATCGGCGCCGACGCCGCGGTGGTCGAAACCGTCGCCCACACCCAAGCGGGCCTGCACTTCTACAACGACGTCGATGTCATCTGCGACGTCGGCGGCCAGGACATCAAGATCATCATCCTCAAGAACGGCCGCGTGAAGGACTTCAAACTCAACACGCAGTGTTCGGCGGGCAACGGCTACTTCCTGCAATCCACCGCGCAGGGCTTCGGCTATCCGGTGGAGCAGTTCGCCGACGTGGCGTTCAACGCCAACGGCTATCCGAGCTTCGGTTACGGCTGCGCCGTGTTCATGCAGTCCGACATTGTCGACTTCCAGCGCCAGGGTTGGAAGCCCGAAGAGATTATGGCCGGTCTGTGCAACGTGCTGCCCAAGAACATCTGGCTCTACGTTTCGCAGATCCCCAACATCAGCGCCATCGGCCGCCGCTTCCTGCTGCAGGGCGGCACGCAATATAACCTCGCCGCCGTCAAAACGCAGGTCGACTTCATCGAGTCGCGCTTCAAGGGCAAGGAAGTCCAGGCCGACGTCATCGTCCACGAACATTGCGGCGAAGCCGGGGCCATCGGCGCCGGTCTCGAAGCCGGGCGTCTCTGGGACAACGGCCGCCAATCGACCTTCATCGGACTCGACTCCGTCCAGCAGATCCAGTACAAGACCACGCGCTCGGAAGCCACGCGCTGCTACTTCTGCAAGAACAAGTGCCTGCGTACGTTCATCGACGTGAAGACAATTCAGATCAACCCGCTCGGCTACCGTCCGCCGAAGTCGAAGGTGCCGCTCGAAGCCGGATCGCAGCGCCTCATCATCGCCACCTGCGAAAAGGGCACCGTCGAAGACATCAACGAGATGCGCAACATCAAGGGCGATCTCGACAAGGCCAAGGCCGAAAATCCCAACTTCGCCGAGATCGCGGCCCGAGCCGTGTTCCGCGCGCCGAAGGTGGAACTGGTCGCC
>CAYUZM010000375.1:0-6092 GCA_964449665.1 uncultured Solibacteraceae bacterium | reverse complement strand
CGGCGCTGCTTGCCGCCACAATGCCCGTTTGGGCGTAGACGCCCGTCAACAATCCGCGCGGGTTGATCAACGCGTTCTCCCAGCAACCGGCTCCGGCCACGGTCACGCCCGGCGGATTGCTTTGGGTGAACGGCATCAACCTGGGTCCGGTTGACGGCTTCACCGCGCCCGCCGGCGAATGGCCGCAGCAGATCGGCGAACCGCCGCTGCAGGTGTTGATCAACAACCGGGCGGCGGCCATCGGTTCGGCCACTCCATCTCGAATCGTCGTGCAGGTGCCGTGGGAAATCGCGTCGGGCGGTGGCGCGGGAAACACCGTGCAGGTGGTGGTGGTGAAGGGCGAGGTTCGCAGCCGGCCGGCCTTCGTCCGTGTGATCCAGTCGAATCCGGCCATTCGAACCAAGGGCGACAAGGGGATTGGCGAAGCGCTCACGGCGGAATCGAGTGAAGTGGTGAAATTGTCCGCCACGGGTCTGGGCAACTTTCCGCAAGACGAGCGCCCGGATAATGGCAAGGCCGCGGGCAAAGATTGGCCGGGCGCAGGGCGCGCATACGTGGATGGGGTCGCCGCAAAGGCCGTGGCGCGACTATCGGCCGAGCGCGTGGGTGAATTCGAAATTGAGGTGCAGGTACCCGCCGGCACGTCTGCGGGAGCGATCGTGGCCTTACTGGCCGGCAATGCGGCGGCAGCCAACCGGCCCACGTTGGGCGCGGCAACGGCATCGATGAAGTACCTCGCCGCGCCGGAAGCGGCACGGGCTGCGCGTCAGGTGAGAAGCGCAACCGTGCAACCTAAGCTGTTGGTGGCCAGCGGCCCTCGCGGTGACGATGGCTGCTTCCCCAGCTGGGTGTTCGATTTCGTGACCGACACCGTGACCAAGGTCGAACCGTGCCTGATTGCCAATGTCCAGAATGCGCCATCTCCCGCCATCACCCTGCCCGATTCGGATGTCGTCGTCTCGCTGGTGGGCCCGGCCGAGGGAACGGCGCAGGAAGGCATCACAAAAAAGATCGCACTGTTCAAGGCCGGTTTGGCCCAACCGATGGTGGTCGAACTCCCGTCGGCGGCAAGCGTGCTGGCGGGCGGGCCGAATGGAACGGTCCTCGCCCTCATGCCAGGAGCCACGCCCAACGCGGTGGCAATCGACACGGCCACCGGCGAGGTTCGCGAGTTCGACGGACAAGGCATGAATCCGGTCCTGCCGGGCTTGGGCGGTGGCGGCGCGGCCGCAACACCAGGCGGCGTAACGGTCGACCTGGGCGACGGTATGAATGTGATTTTGAGCCAGCCCATCGGCGTGGGCGCCGGAACGCGCGCCGTGGTGGTGGGCGACCATGCCGGCGCTCCCACGAAGGCCAAGCTCGCACTGCTGGGGCAAGACAACGAAGTCACCGGCACGCGCGACTTCGCCGCGGGCTGGCTGCCGCTGATCCCACCCGCGCCCGCCGTACAACAGCCACCGGGAGGCGGCCCGCTTCCCGGTGGAGGACAGGGAAACGCGGCCCTCGCGCGGCCTCGATCGCTCGTTGCCTTCGACGCGCCAAGCCGCTCGATCCATGTGCTGTCGCGCAAAGCCGATGAGAGCGCCGACGGCGTGACCACGTTCGCCGGCGCTGAACTCGAGCAGCGCACCTCGGCGTTTCCCGACGGATGGTTCGCCGCCTCGTGCACGGCGCAGTTGAGTTTCTATAACGCCGAACTCACGCGCCGCCTTGTGCTATTCGCCGCCGCGAAGGCGGAGAAGACCGTGCTGCGCGTGTGCGGCGCAAAAGGGTTCCTGATGTTGAATCTCGCCGACGGTTCGCACTCGGCGGTGCCGCTTCCCGGAGTCGCGTTGTTGAATGCAGGCGCGGCGGCGGGCGAGATCAACGACTTCATCTACGGCAACAATACCGACCCCGTGGCTACCGCGGGCGCCGATACGCTCTACGTGCTCGACGGCGTGGCCGGCGCGGCGTTCAGCATTGCGGCGCCGCCCGAAGTGAATAGTTTCTCCGGCGCATTTCCCGTGCCCGCGTTGAGCATGGTGCTGGCCTTGGGCGCCGCTCCTCAGCAAGCGGCGGGGAGCGCGGGCATCGTCGTCTTCGATCTGAACCGGGAGCAATCGTTCCTGTTACCCACGCCCGATGGTTTCGCCGGCGTGCAGTTCGTCACCGTACTGCAGCAGTCGCGAAAGGTGGTGGCGCGCGGAACCAGGACCGGCAGCGTGGGGACCCAGTATCTGGTTTACGATCTGGAGACGCGCGACCTCGTGTTCATGCCCAATCCCGAAGGTGTGGCGTTCGTGGGCGCGGCGCCGGTGCCCAATGCGGGAGGTGGTGGCGCTCCCGGTGGTGGTGCTCCCGGAGGGGGCGGCCCGGGTGGCGGCGGACCGGGAGGAGGCGCGCCAGGCGGTGGCGTTCCCGGTGGGGGAGCGGGCGGCGCGCAACCCGTCCAAATTCAGATCGCATCGCCGGAAACCAATACCGTCACCGCCGCCGCATTCAACGAGCAAAGGGAGTTCATCGGCTTCGTCCTCATGCGTGTCCCCTAGTTCGCATGAGGATGTTGGGAGCCGCCGCGGTGGCGAACGGCATTGATCAGTTCCTTGCGGGGCGGCCGACGCGGGCGCGATCTGACGGGTTACTACACCTATCTCGATTACGTAGACGGCCCATGGGCGGTACCAGCCGTAGCGGCGGCGCTACCGTGGGCCCGGCCTGGCACAGGCAGCCAGAACATCATGCGCCAGCGGCAGAATGGCGTCGTAGACGAAGTCGGGCGGTTCCGTTTCGAAAGTTTCGGGCTGGAATCCGTAAGTGAGGCCGGCCGAGGCGATCCCGGCGTTGCGCGCGGTGCGGATGTCGACGGCCGAATCGCCGATCATGAGCGCACGTTCGGGCGGCGTGGCGAACTCGCTCATCAGGACTTCCAGTCCCATCGGATGCGGCTTGCGTTGCGGAAAACTATTGCCCCCGTAAGCGCGGCGGAAGAGCGGCGCGATGCCGAGGCCTTCCAGAATTCCATTGGTGCTGCGCACGGGCTTGTTGGTGAGCACGGCCATGTGGACGCCTGCCTCGTAGAGGACTTCGAGCGATTCGCGGACACCGGCGTAGAGCGTGGTGTGCACGAGGATGTGGGCGTGGTAATGCTCCAGGAAAAACGCCAGGGCGCGCTCGATGTTGCCGCCAGAGGCGTGCGCGCCGAGAGCACGCTGGATGAGCACGGGAGCGCCGTTGCCGACGTAGGATTCGATAGTGCGGTGGTCGAGCGCGGCGAGGCCCATGTGGGCGAGCGTGGCGTTAACCGATTCGGCCAAGTCGCGTTTGGAATCGATCAGCGTGCCGTCGAGATCGAAGACCGCCAGATCGACGGCGGGAAAGGCCACCCCGCTGCTCAAAAGGCTTCCTTGGGTAGGGATTTGAGGCGCCCTTCAACGTTCTTCTTCCAGATGCCGACCACCTGTGCGTAGCTTTGGCTGACCGTGTCGCGCAGTTCGCGCGGGGCAATCCAGGAGAGCGTACGCGCGCCATCGACCATGTAGGGCGCGATGCGCGAGTGAACCACCGACTCCGGCGGCGGATTCCGGGAGAAGCCCATCAGCGCCATCACAAAAACAGACGCGACGACGAAGCCGCGTACAAGCCCGATGCCACCGCCGAGGATGCGGTCCAGCCAGTTCAAGCCAACAGTCTTGTAGAACTTCACCAGCGCCCAGCCGATGAGGGCACCGATGATCCCGACGACCGCGTAAACCGTGATGAATCCGAGAAAGTTGGCAATGGCACGGTGGCTCACATAGTCCAGAAAGATGCCGCCGACCGAACCGTAGAGCCAGCAGGAGAGCAAAAGCCCGAACACGAACGCCGTGAGGCCGATGACCGTGCGCGTGAAGCCACGTGTGAAGCCGGCCGCGATGGAGACGGCGAGGATTGCGCCAAGAACGAGGTCGAGCCAGTTCATAGCGAATGTCCGGTGAGGATGCGATAAGCCTCGCGGTATTTGCCGCTCGTGCTGGAGGCGACCTCCGGCGGCAGGCCGGGCGCGGGCGGCTGTTTGTTCCAGCGAATGCTTTCCAGGTAGTCGCGCACGTACTGTTTGTCGAAGGAAGGCTGCGCGTGGCCGGGCTCATAGCGGTCCGCGGGCCAGAAGCGCGAACTGTCGGGCGTAAGCACTTCGTCGCCCAGCGTCAGAATGCCGTCCACAAAACCGAATTCAAACTTCGTGTCGGCGAGAATGATGCCGCGCGTGAGGGCATACTCGGCGGCTTTCGAATAGATGGCAAGAGTCAGCGAGCGCAGCCGTTCGGCCGTTTCCGCGCCCACGCGGGAGACTACTTCGTCCATGCTGATGTTTTCGTCGTGGCCCGTGGAAGCCTTTGAGGCCGGCGTGTAGATGGGCACGGGAAGGCGGTCGCTTTCCCGCAGGCCCGCCGGAAGCGGAATGCCGCAGACAGCGCCGTTGGCGCGGTAGTCTTTCCAACCGGAGCCGGACAGATAGCCGCTGGCGACGCATTCGACGTCGATCGTCTCAGCCCGGCGGACGAGCATGGAGCGACCTTCGAGTTGGTCGCGGAAGGCGCGCAGCGGTTCAGGGTAGAGGTCGACGTCGGCGGTGAGAAAGTGCGTCGGGACGATATCCTTCAGGAAGTTGAACCAGAAGATGGAGAGCTGCGTGAGCACGCGGCCCTTATCTTCGATGCCGGTGGCGAGTATGTAGTCGAAGGCGGAAATGCGGTCGCTGGCGACAATCAATAGATCGCGGCCGACGGCGTAGACATCGCGCACTTTGCCACGCGAGATCAGCTCATAGCTGGGGAGATGGGATTCCAACAGAACTTGGTTCATAGGCAGATTCGGACGGCGCGCCGGTCGATCTCTTCGCCGATGGATTGTAGCTGGGCGGCAGGAACGCTGCGTTGCGCGGACTCGAAGAATTCATTTTCCTCTAAACGTATGTGGCGGCGCAGGAGTTCTAGGAAGGAGTCGAGGACGCCGCGGCCGGGGGCGGCGCCCAGTTGAGCGGCAAGGAGTTCGAGTTCGCGATGCTCGGCGATGAGCTGGTCAGCGAGCGGGCCGGGATGGGCGGGAAACAGGAGTTGTTCCTCGAGTTCAAAATGGTTGACCAGTTCCACCTCAAAGCGTTCGACGGCGCGGGCGCACCACCGCGCGACGTTTTCCGGCGACGGATCTTGAGCGAGACTGCGCGATGCCATGACTCCCAGGGCCAAGCCGTTGTGATGCTGTTGCGAAAGCGGAATGAGGGCGGAGTGGCGCTGCAAACTCTACTGTTAACATAGATGCCGATGGATTGGAACGACGCAAGCGAAGATCTTCTGCAGCAGATTCTGTTATCGACGCCGCTGCCGGTGCGGCAGCAGATGGAGGGCAACTTTCGCGCCGAAGCCGAGGCGCTGGCCGAGGGCGAAGGGAAGTCGCGCGTGAACACGAACACGGTCGTGGAAGCGTGGATCAAAGTGACACCGGAGGCGCTGCGCAGCGAGATTCCGCGCCAGATGGAGCGCATGGGACTGGACCCGTACGAATACGGCCACCTGTTGGGGCTATGAGAGCGTTCGGGCAATGAGAGCGCTGCTGCCGGTTCTGTTGGCCCTGACTCCCGCGTTCGGCGGCGAGGTGTTCCGCTACAAGGCCGAATGGCGGCTGATGCACGCGGGCGATATCGTTCTCAGTTACACGGACGCGGGCGCGAACATGACGCTGCAGACCGTGGGAAGGGTGTCGAGCCTGTACCGCGTGAACGACGACTACCGCGTGCAGTTTCGCGGCGGCAGCCGGTGTTCGGAGTCGATTCTCTTCAAGATCGAAGAAGGCAAGCGGCGCAACGAGGCGCGGGCGACGTTTCCGGCGAAACCGGGCAAGAGTTCCTACGTGGAAGTGGATCAGCTCAAACGTGAGACGGTCCGGACAACCGAGCTCGACGTGCCCGGCTGCGTGCACGACGTCATCAGCGCGCTGGCGCAGTTGCGGTCGAGTGAGCATGCAAAGGCGCCCGAGTTCACAATGCCGGTGAGCGATGGGCGCAAATTCGCTCAGGTGAAGGTACGCGAGCGCGGCAAGGAACGCGTGAAGACGGACGCGGGAGTTTTCAA
>CAYUZM010000374.1:0-6110 GCA_964449665.1 uncultured Solibacteraceae bacterium | reverse complement strand
GGCGGGTGGGTAGGGGGACAGGCCGACTACGGCATTGGGCCCGACGCGGACTGGAACCTGCGTAAGTTTCCGGACCGCGACAAGGCGCTGGCGAAGATCAAAGACCTGACGCTGCTCAGCGACATCTTCCCCACCGGGTATCACGGCGCCGTAACGGCGGGCGTGAAGCCGGGCGCGACGGTGTACGTGGCGGGCGCGGGTCCGGTGGGCCTGGCCGCGGCGGCTTCCTGCCAACTGTTGGGCGCGGCCGTGGTGATTGTCGGCGACATGATTCCGGAGCGGCTGGCTCAGGCGCGCAGCTTCGGTTGTGAAACCATCGACGTCTCCAAGCACGCCAACATCGGCGAACAGATCGCGCAAATTCTCGGCGATCCCGAAGTGGATTGCGGCGTGGATTGCGTGGGCTTCGAAGCGCGCGGCCATGGTTCGGACGCGGCAGTGGAGCGGCCGGCGACGGTGCTGAATTCGCTGATGGAACTGACGCGCGCGGGCGGCGGCTTGGGCATTCCGGGACTCTATGTAACGGGCGACCCGGGCGGCGTCGACGCCAACGCGAAGATCGGCAACCTGGGCATCCGCATCGGCTTGGGCTGGGCAAAGTCGCACCACTTCCACACCGGCCAGTGCCCCGTGATGACCTACAACCGCAACCTGATGATGGCGATTCTGCACGACAAGATTCAGATCGCCAAAGCGGTGAACGTGAACTTGATCGACCTTGCCGACGCGCCCAGCGGCTACCAGGATTTCGACAAGGGCGCGGCGAAGAAATTCGTCATCGACCCGCACGGCATCTCGCGCAAGTACGCGGCGTAGGCGCGAGGCTTTCCCGCCCAGCGGCGGCGCATGGGCGGGCTCTGCCCGTTTCGCGGCGGCCTGCAAGGGCACGTTTGCGATCCAGCGGCCCCGTACGGCTCGCCCATCCCATGCGGCGCCCGCCGGCAAGGTTCCGGGCCGCACAGGCACGCTACCATAGCGTTTGTGATCATTGGCGATCTTTACGGCCGCGGCACTCCGGTCTTCAGCTTCGAATTTTTCCCGCCGAAGACGGAAGCCGCGGCCGACGATTTATTGAATACCGCTGCCGAGTTGCAGCAGCTTCACGCGCCCGATTTTATTTCGGTGACCTATGGCGCGGGCGGCAGCACGCGGGCGCGCACGCTGGAGTTGGTGTCGCGCATCCAACGCGCGCTGCAAATTCCCGCCATGGCGCATCTGGCCTGCCTTGGGCACACGCGCGATGAGATTGCCGAGATTGTTTCCGGTCTGGTCTCCGACGGCATTGTGAACATCCTCGCCCTGCGCGGCGACGTTCCCAAGGAGGGCTTGCCCGCTAACGGCGAGTTCCGGTATGCAACCGAGCTGATCGAGTTCCTGCGCGAGCGGTTCGACGTCGGGCTCGGCGCGGCGTGCTATCCGGAATCGCATCCGCAGTCGCCGAACCCGGATGAGGATCTGCGTTGGGCCGTGCGCAAGGCCGAGTTGGGCGCGCGGTTTCTGATCACGCAGCTCTTCTTCGACAACAACGATTACTTCGCCTACGTCGCGCGGGCGCGCGCGGCGGGCGTTCAGACACCCATCGTGCCGGGCATCATGCCCATCACCAACGTGGCGCAGATTGAGCGCTTCACGAAGATGTGCGGGGCAAGCATTCCGAAGGCTCTGCACGCGCGGCTGGACCGCTATCGCGACGATGCTCCGGCGGTGATGGCGATCGGGCTGGAACATGCCATCACGCAATGCCGCGAGTTGCTCGGCCGCGGCGCGCCGGGGCTGCACTTCTATACGTTGAACAAGAGCCTGTCGACGCGCGTTATCCTGTCGGCGATTAAGTCCTAGGCGCGCGGGGCGCGGGTGCGCTCCGTTACGCGCGGGGGAGGAACGATGGCCCGATTCCACGCAGGCGCCGCAACCGCGAACATCACGCCGCTGCTTGGCTGCTCGCAAGCCGGGTCGATGAGCGACCACACCGCCACCGACATCCACGACGAGTTGCACGTGCGCGCGCTGGTGCTGGACAACGGCAACGCGCGCCTCGCGCTGGCAACGATTGATTCCTGCGCGGTAGCGACCGCAGTGCTGGACGAGGCCAAGAAGCAGATCGCGGCCGAGACAAAGATTCCCGCGTCGCATGTGCTGCTGTCGGCCACGCACACGCACTCGGCTCCGCCCGGGGCGTTTCTGTTTCAGAGCAAGCCCGATGCGTTTTACCAGCGCTGGATGGGCATGCGCATCGTGGATTGCGTGCGCATGGCGGCGTCGCGATTGCAGCCGGCGAAAATCGGCTGGGGCGTGGGCAGCGAACCAAGCCTGCTGTTCAACCGGCGCTACCGCATGAAGCCGGGAACGATTCCGCCTGACCCGTTCGGCCGCACAACCGACCAGGTGCTGATGAACCCGCCGGCGGGCAGCGCGAACATCGTGGAGCCCGCCGGACCCATCGATCCGATGGTGGGTTTGCTCGCCGTGCATACGCTCGACGGCCGGCCGCTCGCGCTCTATGGAGCCTATTCGCTGCACTACGTGGGCGGCGTGCCGGGCACGCACATCAGCGCCGATTACTTCCCGCTGTGGGGCCGGCATCTGCTGCGGCTGGGCGGCGTGACGTCGCCTTGCATGACGGCCCTTGCCAATGCCTGTTCGGGCAACCTGAATAACGTGGATGCGCGGAACCCGCCGAAGAAACCCGCGCCGCAGTATCGGCGTATGGACGAGGTGGCGGCGATTCTGGCGGCCGAGAGCTATCGCGTCTGGCGCGGCATCGAGTTTCAGGAGTGGGTGGAGTTGAACGGTGTAGCGGACACGCTGGAGTTGGGCGTGCGGCTGCCTTCGAGCAACGACGTGGCCGCGGCCCAAGGGATTCTCGCGGAGGCGGGACCGGGGCCTTACAAGGACCGCTCGCACATCTACGCGCTGGAGACAGTGCAGTTGCACAACAGCTACGCGCCCACGGTGCAGGTTCCCATGCAGGCGTTGCGCATCGGCAGGCTCGGCATCGCGACGTTTCCGGGCGAGGCGTTCACGGAGTTGGGGCTTGAGGTGAAGAAGAAGAGCCCGTTTGAAACGACGTTTCCCGTGGAGCTGGCAAACGGCTATCACGGCTACATCCCCACGGCGGAGGCGCATGACGTGGGCGGCTATGAAACGTGGCGGGCGAAGTCGAGTTACCTCGCGCGCGACGCGGCGCCGAAGATGGTGGCGCGGGCGCTAGAGCATCTGGGCCGGATCGCGGGGTAGGCGGGGACGGGGCTGAGCGCCGTTGCGCCTAGAATGAAACATGCTCCGTTTCGCAATCGGGCTCTTTGTGTGCGTGGTAGCCGCCATGGCCGCCACGATTGGTCAAAAGACGGCCGGCATGACCCGCGCCGATGGCCTCTTCCCCTTCTATTGGGACCCTGCCGCGGGCAAAGTGTGGCTGGAGATACCTCGTTTCGATGAGGAGTTTCTCTACGTGGTTTCGTTGCCCGCGGGCGTGGGGTCGAACGACATCGGGCTCGACCGCGGCAAGCTCGGCGACGAGAAGATCGTGCGCTGGGAGCGCGTCGGTCCGCGCGTGCTGCTGGTGCAATCGAGCTACGGCTTCCGCGCGGCCACCGACAACGCGGCCGAACGCGCGGCCGTGGAGCAAGCCTTCGCGCGCAGCATCTTGTGGGGCGGCAAGGTGGAGGCCGAAGAGGGCGGGCGCGTGCTGGTCGATGCGACGAGCCTGTTCCTGCGCGACGGCTTCGATGCCATCGGCGCGCTGCGCGCCGCGCGGCAGGGCACCTACCGCTTCGATGCCGAGCGCTCGGCGATCTTCCTGCCGCGCACGAAAAACTTTCCCCGCAATACCGAAATTGAAGCAACGATTACGCTGGCGGGCGATGCCACCGGAGCCTTCGTGCGCGGGGTCACGCCAACGCCCGAAGCGGTGACGGTGCGCGAGCATCACAGCTTCATCGCGCTGCCGGATACAGGCTACGAGCGCCGCGCCTTCGATCCGCGCGCCGGCTTCAACAACATCTCCTACATGGATTTCAGCGCGCCCATCGGCGAGCCCATACGCCAGCGTTGGATCGCGCGGCACAGGCTGACGGCGGGCAAGCCGATCGTCTATTACCTCGATCGCGGCACGCCCGAACCAATACGCACGGCGCTGCTCGAAGGCGCGCGCTGGTGGGCTCAGGCGTTCGCGGCGGCGGGCTTTCCGGACGGCTACAAGGTGGAGATGATGCCCGAGGACGCCGACCCGATGGACGTGCGCTACAACGTCATCCAATGGGTGCACCGCTCGACGCGCGGCTGGAGCTACGGCAGTTCGATCTCGGACCCGCGCACCGGCGAAATTTTGAAAGGCCACGTGACGCTGGGGTCGCTGCGCGTGCGCCAGGACTACCTCATCGCCGAAGGGCTGCTCGCGCCCTATGAGAGCGGCAAGCCCGTCAACCCGGCAATGGAGAAGATGGCGCTGGCACGCTTGCGGCAGCTCTCGGCGCATGAGGTCGGACACACGCTGGGGCTGCAGCACAACTACATCTCGTCCACGGCGAATCGCGCGAGCGTGATGGACTATCCGCATCCGCTGGCGAAGTTGAACGCGGCGGGCGAAGTGACGCTCGACGACGCCTACGCCGAAGGCATCGGCGAGTGGGACAAGGTGGCGATTCGCTGGGGCTACGGCGCGCACGATGCCAAGCAAGGCGAGCGCATTCTCGCCGAGGCGCGTGGGCGCGGGCTGCACTTCCTGACCGACGCCGATGCGCGCCCGCCTGGAAGCGCACATCCGAAGAACCATCTGTGGGACAACGGCGCAAGCGCGTTGGACGAGTTGAACCGCGTGATGCAGGTGCGCGCGAAGGTACTGGAACGCTTCGGCGAGCGCACCATTTCGAGCGGCCAGCCCTCGGCCACTTTGGAAGACGTGTTGGTGCCCGCCTACCTCATGCATCGCTATCAGGTGGAAGCCGCGGCGAAGGTGTTGGGCGGCAGGGAGTACACATACGCGGTGCGCGGCGATGGCCAGGAGGCAACCAAGCCCGTTGCCGGAGCCGAGCAGCGGCGCGCGCTGAACGCCCTTCTGAAGACACTCACGGCCGATGCGCTCACGCTGCCCGATGCGCTCCTGCGGCAGATTCCGCCGAGGCCGCCGGGCTATCCGCGCACGCGCGAAAACTTTCGCGGCCGTACGGGCGTGACGTTTGACGGCCTCAGCCCCGCGGAGGCCGCCGCGAACCTCACGTTGTCGCTCGTCTTCGACGGGCAACGCGCGGCACGCCTGCTCGAACACAACGCGCGCATGGCCGATCAACCAAGCCTCAGTGAGGTCATTGATACAGTCTTTAAGGCGACCTGGGGCGCGCCTCGTTATACGGGTTGGAAGGGGCAAGCGCAGTACCTGGTGGATTACGCCGCGCTGCATCATTTGATGGAACTGGCGGCCGATGAAGCTACCACGGCTCAGGTGCGCGCGTTGGCGCGCGCGGCGCTCGACGGGTTCGCGAAAAGTTGGAAGACGCAAGCGGCGCAGGACACAACGCGGCGCGCCGAGTTTGCCTACGGGATTGATCTCATCGCGAAATTTCGAGAGAATCCCAAAGACTTCGCACCGAAGCCCGCGCCCGAGCCGCCGCCGGGGCAGCCAATAGGAGACGACGCATGCGACTGGGACTCACCGCTCGATTTGTTTTTGCGCTAACCGCCGCGCTGTTGGCGCGCGCGAAGACGTATGATGGGAACGTTTTGGCCGACCCGGCTCGCGCCGATAAAAGCTGCACGGACGCTGCCTGCCGCGCGACGCTCAGGCTCGCCGCGCTGCGCGCGCTAGCTTCGGCCGGCGACCGCCGTACAGACTTCTTGCAAAGCATTTTCGCGCAGCGCAACGAGCTCGGGCTTGCGGAAGAAGCGCGGCTCGGCGTTTACTTACAACAAACTCCCGGCTGGCGTTCCGAAGCAGACACCATCGCCGGGGAGCTCGCGCAGCGCATCTATCTCACCGGGCGCTATGCGAATATTCAACCTCCCGGTCCGTGGTTCGGCTCGCTGGTCGAAGCGCAGGCCGCGTACCTTGACCTGTTGTCGGCGCGCGGCGCCGGCGCGGACGACCAAGATCGCGCGTTGCGCGCGCTCGTCGC
>CAYUZM010000373.1:0-6110 GCA_964449665.1 uncultured Solibacteraceae bacterium | reverse complement strand
GGGCTGCCTTCCTCGAGCTTTTGCTTGGGTGCACTTAGGGCGGTCTCGATCTCGGTCTTCAGCGCGTTCAGCTCGGCGCCGCGCGCCTTGCGCTCGCCGGCCGGCACCGCGCCCAGGCCCTTCATCAGGTCCGTGACCGCGCCCTTCTTGCCCAGGGCCGCGACGCGCAATTCCTCCAGGCCCGCCAGGCTCGCCGCCTGGGCGACCGCGCCGAGAAACCTGCTTTTCAAGGACTCCACATCGTTCATCGAGAAGCTATCCGTCCAAAAAAACAAAGGGGCCGACAGCGATATGCCCGGCCCCGTCCCTGTCGCCCATCGGCGCGGTTCAGATGCGCGCCGAGTGGCCCCCGCGCTTGGGCGCGGGCGGTGCCGATATGCCGGCGGTAAATCGGCCGGGAACGTAGACGAATACGCAAAGACGCATGGCGGCCATAGCCCCGAAAAGCGGCTGCGGGCCGGGAATATAGAGTCCCGGCCCAAGCCCGGTCAATGCGATAAGCCCTTCGGAAAAGCCCGGTTCAGGCCGCTTGCAGGGCCGATTTGGCCTTTTCCACCAGCGCCTTGAACGACTCGGGCTCACGGACTGCCAGGTCGGACAGCACCTTGCGGTCGACCTCGATCCCCGCCTTCTTGAAGCCGGCGATCAGCCGCGAATAGGTGAGGCCGTGCTCGCGCGCGCCGGCGTTGATGCGCTGGATCCAGAGTCCGCGGAAATCGCGCTTCTTGTTGCGCCGGTCGCGATAAGCGTAGCGCAGGGCCTTTTCGACCTTTTCCAGCGCGACGCGATAGGCCTTGCTGGAGCGCCCGCGATAGCCCTTGGCGAGGTCCAGAACCTTCTTGTGGCGGGCGTGCTGCGTTACGCCCCGTTTGACGCGTGCCATCGGTCTGTCCTTCCGGTCAGCGGTTGTACGGCATGTATTTCATGATGAGCTGCTTGTCGGACTCATTCATGATTTCCATGCCACGGGACTTGCGCTTCATCTTTTGCGAGCGCCGCCGGAGCATGTGCCGTTTACGCGCGGGTTGGCGGAGCTGGATCCGGAAACGTTCGTGCGGCGGGTTCTGGTGGAGGCTCTCGATACGCGGCTGGTGGTGGTGGGCGACAACTTCCGTTTCGGAAAGGGAGCGTCGGGCGACATTGGGACGCTGCAGGAGATGGGGCGGCGGTTCGGATTCGAGACGGGCATTCTGTGCGGGTTGTTCGTGCGGGGCGTGCAGGTGAGTTCGAGTGAGATTCGTTCGTTGATTGAAGGCGGGCGCGTGGCGGCGGCGGGCCGATTGCTGGGGCGGCCGTATGGACTGTCGGGCGAGGTGGTTGCCGGCCATGGGATCGGGCGGACGCAGACGGTGCCTACACTGAACCTGAAGACGGCTGCGGAGATTCTGCCCGCGCCGGGTGTTTATGTCACGTCGGTTTCCGATCTCGAAGACGGGCGGCGGTGGCAATCGGTGTCAAACGTGGGATTCCGGCCGACGTTTGGCGGGCAGGAGTTGAGCATCGAGAGTTTCGTGCTATCGTCGTTTGCGGAACCGGCGCCGAAGCGAATCCGAGTTGAATTCCACCGGCGGTTACGGGAAGAGCGGGCGTTCCCCGACGCGGGGGCGCTAAAAAGCCAAATTCTGCGCGATGTGACCCGCGCACAGGCGTGGCACAGACGATGGACCGCCTGGACGCGGCGGGCTGTAAGCTCCTCATCCAGCGCGCAATAGACTGCGATTCCGGTGTACGCAACGGGCCTTTGGGAAGGGCGCGGAAGCCGAATTGCTATACTGCAAGGAACTAGAACTATGTCACTTTCTCAAGGCAAAATCAAACATCTGAAAGCTCTTTCGAACAGCAAGGGCGTCATCGCGGCGGCGGCCATGGATCAGCGCGGCAGCCTGCAGAAGTCCATCGCGGCGGCGAAGGGCGTGGACGCGTCGGCGGTGACCGACGAGATGATGGAAGAGTTCAAGATCGCGGTGTCGAAGGTGCTCACGCCGCATGCAAGCGCGATTCTGCTCGATCCGGAGTGGGGATTGCCGGCGGCCAAGGCGCGCGACAAAAATTGCGGACTATTGCTTGCCTATGAGAAGACCGGCTACGACGCAACGCATGAGGGCCGCCTTCCAGACCTGCTTCCGAATGTCAGCGTGAAGCGCATTGTGGACTGGGGCGGCAACGCCGTGAAGATTCTGCTCTACTACACGCCGTTCGACGATTCGAAGATCAACGAAGTGAAGCATGCCTTCATCGAGCGCATTGGCGCCGAGTGCGAGCACTACGAGATTCCGTTCTTCCTCGAATTCATTGGTTATGACCCGAAGGGCGCCAAAGACCACGAGAAGACGCTCGAGTTCGCCAAGATGAAGCCGAAGATCGTCATCGGCAGCATGGAAGAGTTCTCCAAGCCGCAATACTACGTGGACGTGCTGAAGGTGGAGATTCCGATCAACGCGAACTACACCGAAGGCTCGAGCGTGTATAAGGGCGAGAAAGCGTATTCGATGGCCGAGGCGCTGGACATCTATCGCCAGGCCGCGGCGATTGCGAAGAAGCCGTTCATCTACCTGAGTGCGGGTGTTTCCAACGACCAGTTCACCGAGTCGCTGCGCATGGCCGCCGACGCGGGCACGGACTATTCGGGCGTGCTGTGCGGGCGCGCGACGTGGAAGGAAGGCATTCCGGTTTACGGTAAGCAGGGCGTGAAGGCTCTGGAAGACTGGCTTTCGACCGAAGGCGTGAAGAACATCAACGCCGTGAACGAAGCGATCAAGCCGGCGACGCCGTGGTTCAAGAAGTTGGGCGTGGCGGTCTAGCCATTTTCACCGGCCGCGCGGCGAAGGCTGGAAGTTGCGGCCCGGCCGCGCGGGGGCACAAGGAGAATACGCATGAAGAAGGCCCAGGTGTTGTCCTTCATCCAGGACACGGGCATTGTGCCGGTGGTGCGCACGGCGACGGCCGATGCGGCCATCCGCGCCATTGAGGCGATTTATAACGGCGGCATTCGCGCGGCTGAGATCACGATGACGGTGCCGGGCGCGGTGAAGGCGCTCGAAAAGGTAGCCGATCAGTTCGGCGACAAGCTGGTGTTGGGCGCGGGGACCGTGCTCGATCCGGAAACGGCGCGCATATGCATGCTGGCGGGGGCGGAGTTCTTCGTGACGCCGGCCTTGAACGTGAAGGTGATCGAGATGGCGCGGCGGTATTCGAAGGTGATCTGTCCGGGCGCGCTTACGCCGACCGAGGTGCTGGCGGCGTGGGAAGCGGGCGCGGACGTGGTGAAGGTGTTCCCTTGCGGCAACATGGGCGGGGCGAAGTACATCAAAGCACTCAAAGGACCGTTTCCGCAGATTGAGATGATTCCGACGGGCGGCGTGAACCTCGATACGGCGGGCGACTTCCTGCGGGCGGGCGCGTGCGCGGTGGCCGTGGGCGGCGAGCTGGTGGACGCGAAGCTCATCAAGGCCGACGACTACGCGGGCATTCAGAAGCTGGCCGAGCAGTACGTGGCGGTTATTCAGAAGGCGCGGGCGGAATTGGCGGGGTAGGCGGCGGATTCGCCACCGTAAGTGAAGCTGCCTTGGTACACTGACAATTCAAACTATGGCCGTCAGCAAAGAGTTGCTCGAAATCCTCGTGTGTCCCATCTGCAAGACTCCGGTGGAATTGATGCAGGACGAGAACGGGCTGCGCTGTCCGGCCTGCCGGCTGGTGTACCCGATTCGCGACGACATCCCCGTGATGCTGGTCGACGAGGCCCGGCAGGAAAGCTAGTTCCGGGCCGTATGTTCGGGCCGCACGCCTGGACCGCCCGTCCGTGCCCTCGATGCCATCCGTCGCCGATCAATTGCCGCGCGGTGGGCGGGTTTTGATCATCCGCCTGCGTTCACTCGGTGATTGTGTTTTGACGACGCCAGCGATTGCCTTGCTTCACGAATACCGGCCCGACCTCTCGATCGCCGTGATGGCGGACCGCGCGTTCCGGCCCGTGTTTGAGGGCAACCCAGCGGTTCAGATGCTACCCGAGCCAACCATTGCCGAGGCGTTCGGCTTTCGCCCGCACTTGACCTTGAACTTCCATGGCGGCACGCGCAGCATGCAGTTGACAGCGGCGTCGCTGGCGCGGTGGCGCGCGGGCTTTGCGCATCACAGCTTTTCCTGGATCTACAACGTGCGGATTCCGAGGGCGCAGGAGATTTTGGGCGAGGAGCGTACGGTGCACACGGCCGAGCACCTG
Source organism: uncultured Solibacteraceae bacterium (assembly GCA_964449665.1). GTDB lineage: Bacteria > Acidobacteriota > Terriglobia > Bryobacterales > Bryobacteraceae > JAFLBB01. Next base: position 1,888 of record CAYUZM010000373.1, on the reverse strand, counting down.
GCGTCGGCGATGTTCCACTTGGGCGTGCCGAGGCGCGAGATTCCACGGGCGCGGCTGTTCCCGCCGGCGGCTCCACCGGCATCGCACACCGCGCCGCGTGTGCCGTTCTGCCTTTTGCATCCGTTTGCCGCGACGCCCGAGAAGACTTGGCCGGCGGAGCGGTTCGTGCGGCTCGCGGAGCATATTCGCGATGCAATGGGCCTGGCGCCGATGTTCGTGGGTTCACCGAAGGACGACTTCACGCCGTTCCACAACTTTCCCTGCTTTATCGGCGCGCCGCTGGAAGAAATCAAACAACTGCTGAGCATGGCCTCGCTTTTCGTGGGCAACGATAGCGGTCCGGCGCACATGGCCGCGGCGTTCGGGCTACCGCTGCTGGTAATGTTTGGACCTTCCGATCATGTCGTGTGGCGGCCGTGGCAGACGCCGTATGAGCTGTTGAAGAGCGAAGGAAGTTGCGCCCGCATTCCGTACGAAGACGCCGTGGCCGCGCTGGGGCGTCTTGAGGTGAAGGCATGACGGAGTTGTTCCGCCTGCTGCGTTACGCGCGCCCGTATGCCGTTCCGCTTTCCGGCTCGGTTGTGCTGATGGCGATTGCGGGCATGGCGCACGCGCTGATCGCGTTGTTGATCAAGCCGATCTTCGACCGCGTGCTCGACCCGGCGACGCCGGATGGTCCGGTACGGCTGCTGTCGGTGCTGGGCTATGAGATCACGCTGCAACAACTGGTGCCGTCGTGGATCAATAACATCTGGACGGCGGTGGCGTTCGGCATTCTCGCCGTGTTTCTGACCAAAGGGCTGTGCGAGTACGCGGGCAACTATCTGGTGAACCTGGTCGGTTTCTCGGCGATCACGGATTTGCGCCAGCAGATTTTCGAGCGCGTGCTGGAACAGGATGCTCAGTTCTTCGAGACGACCTCGACTGGGCAGTTGATGTCGTCAATCATGAACGACATCGAGAAGATTCAGGTGGCGATTTCGCACATGCTGGCCGACTGGCTGCGGCAATCGTTCTCCGCGCTGGGCCTGCTCTACGTCGTGCTGCAGACGGATTGGAAGCTGGCCGTGGTGAGCCTGACGCTGCTGCCGTTTGTACTGATTCCCACGGCGCGCATCGGCAAGCGGATACGGCGCTCGACGCGCGCGGCGCAGGATTATGCGGCCACGTTGAACCAGATCCTGCAGGAGACGTTGAGCGGGCATGTCGTGGTGAAGACGTTTCAAGCCGAGGCGCATGAGGGATTCCGGTTCCGCGAGGCGGCGTCGAATTTGAAGTCGGCCAGTCTGCGGTATGTTGCGCTGCAGGCGATGGCGTCGCCGATTATTGAGTTCTTTGGAGCGGTCACGATTGTCGCGCTGCTCACGTATGCGCGCAACCAGATCAAGTCGGGCGGCATGACGGCGGGCGAGTTCACCAGTTTCGTGGTGGCGCTGCTGATGCTGTACGAACCGGTGAAGCGGCTGACGGGCATTCACAATATATTCCAGCAGGCGCTGGGGGCGAGCCAGCGTGTGTTCGAGTACCTGGACCGTGCGCCGCATGTGCAGTCGGCGCCGGGCGCAGTGGCGGCGCCGCGATTGGGCGAGGCGATCCGTTTTGAGGGCGTGGGTTTCCGGTATCCGAACTCGCCCGACGGGTTTGCGCTGCGCGAGGTGAATCTGGAGATTCGGGCCGGCGAGGTGGTAGCGCTGGTGGGACCGAGCGGATCGGGCAAGAGCACGATGGCGCACCTGCTGCCGCGATTTTACGATGTGACCGAGGGGCGGATATCGCTCGATGGCCGTGATATTCGCGACTTGACGCTTGAATCGCTGCGCGGGCAGATTGCGACGGTGAGCCAGGACACGTTCCTGTTCAACGAGTCGGTGGAGAGCAACATCCGCTA
>CAYUZM010000372.1:0-6130 GCA_964449665.1 uncultured Solibacteraceae bacterium | reverse complement strand
CTGGGCGCGCGCCCTGGCAACAACACGCGCATGTTGGCCCAGCGCGGCGCCGACACCGGCTTCGACTCCATCGGCGACTTCTCGCAAATGGAGGCCCTCGGCAACTTCCTGAACGCGCTCGACGCTGACAATGCCCTGCCGAAGATGGTGCTCTACAACCTCAACCCCGCCGACAACTACGCCTTCGCCACGATGGTGGGCAATTTCATGGACGGCTCCATCCCCGGCAAGGTGCAGTTCGGAAGCGGCTGGTGGTTCCTCGATCAGAAGGAAGCCATGGAGTGGCAGATGAATGCGCTGTCCAACTGCGGCCTGCTTTCGCGGTTCATCGGCATGCTCACCGATTCGCGGTCGTTCATGTCGTACCCGCGACACGAGTACTTCCGCCGGACGCTATGCAACCTCATCGGCAACGACATCGACGCCGGGCTTGTACCGGACAGCGACGCGCTGGTGGGGCCCATGACCCGCAACATCTGCCTCGCGAACGCGAAAAACTTCCTGGGGCTTCCGGGCGTGGAGTAAAGGCGATGTGGCGCGTGGGGCTCGTCAGTATGGTTGTGACGCACGCGGCATTTGCCTGTACTTGCTCACGGTTTGCGGAGCTTCCCGAAGCGTTCACCGGCAGTTCGGTTGTTTTTAGCGGCGTCGTCGAATCGACAGAGATTGACCTGCTCGACTACATCACGGAAGAGAAGTTTAAGCGCGCGCCCGATGGAACCAATGTCCCCGACGGAGAGTGGAAGCGCAGGGTCGACAAGGACGAGGCGGAGATAGTTGCCCGGCTGAAGAACGTGTTTCGCGACCGGATACCCGCGCCGTTTCTTGCTCGATTGGAATCCGCCACCAGCCTGCGGGAATTGGAGGCACTTCGATCGCAATTGCCCCATCGCGGTCTGACGACATGACTGCGTGTGATGGAGGTTTGGAAAGGCGATCGCGAGTCAAGCCTAGACATCTGGCAACCGCACGGGTACGGCTGTGTCGTACGTTTCGAGGTAGGGCAGGCCTATTTGCTCTATGCATCACGCGACAATGCGGGACGGCTCACGCTGCAACCCTGCTCCAGGAATGGTCTGCTGCTCACCTCGGCTGAGGACCTAGCCTACCTGCAATTCGTGAAATACCAGCCACAGACTTCAACCAGGATGTTTGGGAGCATCATGGTGGACGAGGCGGGCGCGCGGCGTCCTTACTATAGCGGCAGTTCGGATGGGCCCCTTGTGCTCCAACTGGCTTCGCCCGGCGGTACGCGCTACGTGGAAGCGGGCGCATATGGCGAATTCATTGTCGACGGACTGGCTGGAGGCGACTACAATCTTACAGTTTGGAGTGCGCCGTTTCCCCATAAACGCCGAATTCTCAAAGGCCCCATCACCGTTCGCGTACCTGCGCAGGGATTTATACGGCAGGAGATTTCCGTTCCCTATGATCTCTTCCAGAACCGCTCAGGTAAATCGCGATGATTCACGTGAACGCGCACCTGCTGATAGGGATTGTCGCCAGCCAGATCGCGCTGGGCAATTCCTGTCCGCCGTCGCCCGATCCGAGTGAAGAGTTCGCACGCAGCGACGCTGTCTTTTCGGGCGAGGTTGTTGCGGTCGAACTGGACGTACGTGGGCATTCGCCCGAGGAACGGCTCGATCGATTCCGCTTCCGGGTGGTCGAAGTGTGGAAGGGTGGCGTGAATGGGATCGTTGAGCTGTGGGAGGAGTCTTCCGGCCACGATCTGCGCTTCGTCAAGGGCCAGACGCTTCTTATCTATGCGGACCGAACCGCTAACGGCAAGTTATCCTCCGGCCGGTGTGGGCGCGGAGGCGCATTGCACGAATCCTGCGCCGATCTCGCCTTTCTGCATTTCGTCAAACACAAGCCACAACGGTCGTCACGACTTTTTGGATTCGTCACCACCAATGAAGACGATCTGGCGGCGCGGCCGCGCAACTGGAAGGACCCACCCCACCCAGCGTGGGACGTGACAATCAGGGTTGACGGGCCCGATGGTCCCCGGTACACGATGATTGACGTGCGCGGCGGTTTTGTGATTGACGGCTTGGCTGGCGGTGAATACGTCATGACCATTTATGGGCCGGACTATCCTCTTAGAAAGCGCATCGTGAAACAGGGAATCAAAGTCGTCGTGCCGCCGCGAGGCTTCGCGAGGCAAGAAGTGTTCGTTTCCAAAGATTCGCTCCGAGAGCCGTGAAACGCGGCGGCTACGCCTGTTTCGAAAATAGTTCCTTCACCGGCCGGCCCTTGCCGTCTTTCGTGACATAGAACGGCCGCCGCTCAATTTCGGCTCCCGCGTCGGGGGCGATACCCATGGCGTGATAGATGCTCGCGTGGAGGTCTTCGATCTTGATCGGGTCCTTCACCACTTTGCAGGGCCGTTCGTCGTCGGTGACGCCGTAGACGAAGCCGCGCTTCACGCCGCCGCCCGCCATCAGCACGCTGCCTGCTTCGGTAAAGTGGCGGTGCATGCCGTAGTGCTTCGGCTCGGTCATCTTGTCGGGCTGCTTCACCTGGTCCTTCACGAGCTTGCCGGGCTTGCCTTCGGTGATCAGGTCGCGCCCGAACTCGCTGGCGAGCACGATGAGCGTGCGGTCCAACAGGCCGCGCTCTTCGAGGTCGAGAATCAATTGCGAGACCGGGCCGTCGATCATCGCCTTCATGTCGGCGGCGCGCGTGTGGCCGTTTTCGTGCGTGTCCCAGTAGCGGAAGGGAATGTACTCAGTGGTGATTTCGATGAACCGCGCGCCAGACTCGGTCAGCCTCCGCGCCAACAGGCATGCCCGCCCGAAGCGCGAATCGCCATAGGGCGCGCGCCGTTTCTCGGGTTCGAGATTCAGATCGAACGCCGCCGCGGCGGGCGAGGTCAGCAGGCGGTGCGCGTTCTCCACGCTTCGCTTCAACGACTCCTGTTGCGCGCTCGACGAATCGCGCAGCGCCGGATTCGCCGCCATCAACTTCTGGTAGCGCGCCCAACGTTCGGCAAAACGCTCGCGCGAGATATTCGCCGGCGGGCGCACGCTCGACGCCGCGTCTTCCGGATTCGGAATGAAGAACGGTCCGTACTCGGTGCCGAGAAAACCCGCCGTGTGAAAAGCCTTCAGCGAGTCGCTCTCCGCGCCGATTTCAAGCGACTGCCCGACGTCGAGAAACGCCGGCATGTTCTCGCTCTTCGGGCCAAGGATCTTGCTGATCCACGAACCGATATGCGGGCAGGCTACGCTCTGTGGCGGCGCGTAGCCGGTGTGCCAGTGATACTGATGGCGGCTGTGCAAGATGAACCCAAGGTCGCCCGCCTGATAGCCGCGAATGAGCGTGCAGCGGTCCATCACGTTGGCGATCTTCTCCAGCCCCTTCGACAGACGCACGCCATCGACCTTCGTCGGAATATCCGGAAACGTGCTCAACACCTTCGCCGATTCGAGGCCGGTTTCATACGCTGTGTAGCGCTTGGGATCGAACGTTTCGGTCTGCGCCATGCCGCCCGCCATCCACAGCAGGATGAGCGTGTCGGCGGTTGGTTCCACCTTGCCCGCCCCCAGCAGACGGTTGCCGCCACCGGCCATCGCCGAGAGCGTCGCGGCCGAGGCCGTCTTCAAAAAGTCACGTCGCGAGCGATCAACGAACATATTGAAACTCCGGACTGAGCAACACGCTCCACAGCAAATCTTCCAATCCTTCCGGCTTCCCGGTGCGCAGGTATTCGGCCGCCACCGTGCTTTCCTGCGCTGATGGCTTGCGCGCCAAGGCATGCAGGAAGACGCGATCGATGAGCGCTTGCTTGTCCTTCAGCGCGGGAGGGCGTGCCGCGGGCGTGTCGCCTTCGGCGGCAATCAAGCGCTCGCGATCGGGCGGTTCGCCGAAGACAAAAAAACGGATGCGCGGGTTGATGTCGCTGGCCAGCGATTCCACATCGACGCCCACATGCGCCGTCAACCGCGCCGCGCCCTTTGTATCGAGCGCCACCATCGACGGTACCTTCATCAACAACGCCTGCGACGATTGCGTATCGCCCTTGAACAGGATCGCGCCATTCGTTTTGGCGAAGGCCACGCCCGCCCATCCGGCGCGGGTCCGCGTGGGATCGTAGCTGTCGAAGTCCTCGACTACCAGCCACACCTTCTTCGCTCCGTTGAGGGCGATATCCACCGGCACCTTCTGCGCATTCACCACGCCGGAGTCAAAGAGCGGCTTCGGCGCATCGGGCAGCACGCCCATCATGCGCCGGGCGCCTTTCCAGAGGGTCGCCGCCATGGTGGAGCCGTTCACCACCTCCAGCGCTTCGAGCGTCGTCGGGTTGTTGACGCGCTCCGTCAGCACCTGGTCGCGAATCGGACGGCCCAACGCGCGCGTGAGCGGTGAACTCTTCACCTGCCATTCGCGCACATACTTCGCCGCGCCGGGACCGCGCGGAATGATCGTTCGCCACTCGCCCGTAATCGAACTCACGGCGTCGGAGAACTGCTCGGCGCTCAACCGTTTGGGTAACGGTCCGCGGAACACATACGGCCCGGCATCGCCGCCCGCCGCGCTCACCGTGGCATACGCGCGCGAGTTCATCATCGTGCGCAGCAGGTACTTCACATCCCAGTTGTGCGCAACGAAATCGGCCGCCAGCCAATCGAGAATCTCCGCGCTCCACGGCTCGGCATCCATGTCGTCGACCGGCTCCACCAGGCCGCGTCCGAACAGCACGCGCCAATAGCGGTTCACTAGAGTCCGTGGCGTTCGCCCATTTTCCGGTTTCGTGAACAACTCCGCCGCGGCCGCGCGCTTCAGCTCCAATGGCGCGTCCATCGCGGGCAAGCCGCCCAACTCCGGATAGAGAAATTTGATGGACGCCGTCTCGCCCGTCGCCACATCGCACCGGTATAACGGCAGCGGGGCATCGGAGAAGAAACTCGCCAGCCCGTAGGCGTCCTTCAACTTCCATTGGTTGATGAAACTGTCGTGACAGGAGTTGCACTTCAGGTTGATGCCCATGAAGATCTGCGCGCTGTTCTGCGCGGCCTGCAACACGGGAATTTGCGAGGCGCTCACATCACCGCGCCAATTCACGCCGATGAGGAAACCCGCCGGGTCTGTCTTCTCGACAGGGTTCAATAGCGTCCGCACGAAACGGTCGTACGGCATGTTCTCAGTGAGCGCCTTCTTCAGCCAGGGAGTGATCGACTGCCGATCGCCGTGATAGACGACGCCCTCGTCGTTGCGCAGGTGATCGTTCCAGAAGCTGATCCAGTGATCCGCATACCGCGCCGGATCGGCAAGCAGCGTCTCCACTAAGCGGGCGCGCTTGTCCGGCTCAGGGCTCGCCTCGAATCGCTGCAACTCCTCGGGAGTCGGCAGCAAACCCCACAAGTCGAGATAGGCGCGGCGCGCGAATTGCGCATCGCTCACGATCGCGGGTGCGTTCACCTTATGCTTCTTCCAATAGGCGTCGAGCAACTTGTCTAGCGGTGAACCGGCGCCTTCGGGCACAACAGGAGCGCGCAGCGCGAGCGAGGGCTTCCAAGCGTTCGCGACCGGTCCCTCGGATGCCTGCGCTCCCGCGTCGATCCAACGCTTCAGCAACTCCACTTCGCCAGGAGCCAGCGGCGGCATGTTGAGCGGCATACGCGGTCCGCCTTCTCCCAACACGCGTGCGATCAACAGGCTGGACTTGCTATCGCCCGGCTTCACCGCCGGTCCGCCCGCGCCGCCCTGCAGAATCTCCGCGCGCGTATTCAAGGCAAGGCCGCCCTGCTTCATGCGCGGGTTATGGCAGCCCGAACACTTGGCCACCAGCAGCGGATGCACCTGGCGCGCGAAGTCCGGCGCCTGCTCCTGGCCGAACGCCAACACGGGCACCATCGCGAACATCCACGCACGCCAAATCATAGCCGCATTTTCTCACGCCCGCGCCCTTCCAGAAGCCGTTCGGTGAGGCTCTGTTTGCCCGGCGCGAACTGCCGCGCCGCGGCCGCCAGATAGGGCCGGAACTCTTCGGACCAGTAGGCGAGAAATCCCTTCCGGTGAATCTCGTCGAGTGTCTCGCGGTAATGCTGCAGCAGTGTCTCGTCTAACAACTCCGTCGTTCGCACCGCCGCCACGACGCTCGACCTTCCCAGCCGCGCCACCGTTT
>CAYUZM010000371.1:0-6142 GCA_964449665.1 uncultured Solibacteraceae bacterium | reverse complement strand
CGCCGACCATGCCGGCCCAGCGGCGGGCAAGACCCCTCGCCTCCTCGGCCCGCTGCGACCGGATAATCCACTCCTGCAGCAACCCGCGCGTCGCCCGCAATAGCTGCATCAGAATCTCGTTCTTTGCCGCCATCGCCAGCGCCATGTGAAACGACAAATCCAGCCCCACAAACTCCGCCGTCGAGATCCCGCTATCCCGCTCCATTTCCACCGCCAGCCGCCGCAACCCCGCCACATCTTCTTCCGTCGCCCGCTCCGCGCAAAGCCCCGCCAACTCCGTCTCCAACACCATCCGCGCCTCGCACAACTCGTCAATCTCCTTGCGCGACTGCAGCAACCCGCTCAGAAGCACCCCATCCAACATCCGCCCCGTGTTCCCCGCGACAAACGTGCCCTCGCCCGCCCGCGCCTCCAATACCCCCAGGAACGCAAGCGACCGGATTCCCTCCCGCAACGTCGACCGGCCCACGCCCAATTGACGGCACAAATCCGGCTCCGCCGGCAGCTTGTCCCCAGGCCGTAACTCCTGGCTCGACATCATCTCCAGCAAACGCCCCGATACACGGTCGCTCAAATTCTCACGATTCAACGGTGTGAACGAGGTTCCGCCGCTTTTCTTCACGCCGCTATTGTACATCATATTGTCTGATGATATGATTTGCCTAATTTTAACCGACTGGAGCCGACCATGTTCACCCGTTTGCTTCTTGCCCTCGCTTTGGCATCTTCACTTCACGCTCAAATTCTCACCGGAACCCTCACCGGTACCGTGCGAGATCCCAATGGCCTCGCCGTCGCGGCCGCCACCGCCACCCTCTCCTCCACCGCCACCGGACGCTCCCGCGACGTCCCCACCGACGAGACCGGCCTCTTCATCTTCACCAGCGTCGACCCCGGCCAGTACAGCGGCAAAATCTCCAGCCGCGGCTTCAAGTCCTTCGTCCAAAGCGGCGTCACCCTCGTCTCCGGCGAACGCCTGGCCCTGCCCACCATCACTCTCGAAATCGGGCAAACCGCCGAATCCGTCACCGTGCGCGCCCAGGGCGGCGCCGTCCAAACCCAGAGCGTCGAGCGCGCCTCCGTCATCACCTCCGCCCAGGTCGACGGCCTCCTCATTCAAGGCCGTAACCCCACCTCCCTCGTCGGCCTCCTCCCCGGAGTCGTCGTCACGCAGGAAACGGCGGCTCTTGACCGCGACACCGCCTTCAGTGTCCTCGGCAATCGCCGCACCGCCAATAACATCGCCATCGACGGCGTCCCCACGGTCGACCTCGACAACGGCATCTCGCAAAAGCTTCAGGTCAACATGGACGCTGTCAGCGAAGTCCAAATCCTCGTGTCGAACTACCAGGCCGAATACGGCCGCAATGCCGGCTCCAACGTCAACATCGTCACCAAGTCCGGCACCCGCGATTTCCACGGCCTCGGCTCCTACTTCAAACGCCACGAACAGTTCAACGCCAATAACTTCTTCAACAACCGCAACGGCGCAGCCAAACCCCGCTACCGCTACAACACCTGGACCTACAACGTCGGCGGCCCCATCTACCTTCCCGGTAAATTCAATACCGACAAGAGCAAGCTCTTCTTCTTCTGGAGCCAGGAGTTCTGGCCCATCAGCCAGGGCGTCGTCCGCAGCATCACCATGCCCACCGCCGCCGAACGCTCCGGCGACTTCTCCCAATCCCGCGACGTCAATAACGCCCTCATCGTCGTCCGCGATCCCCGCGCCAACGCCCCATTCGCCGGCAACATCATCCCCACCTCGCGCCTCGACCCCAGCGGTACCGCCATGCTCAAGGCCTTCGATCAACCCAACTTCTTCGACCGCAATATCTCCCGCGGCAACTACAACTACGTCTTCACCTCCGAAAACACCACGCCCAAACGCTCCGATCTCCTCAAGATCGATTTCAACCCCACCGTCAACAACCTCTTCTACGTCACCTACACCGGCTTCAACGAAGTCTCCGAAGGCGAAGTCGGCTCCGTCGGCACCTCCTCCAACTGGCGTCAGATGCGCCTCCGCTTTGCCGCTCCCAACAAGAGCCTCGCTACCCGCTATACCCGCATCGTCTCTCCCACCGTCGTCAACGAATTCCAATTCGGCTGGCTCCGCAACTTCGAAACCCACTCCATCAATGACGACGACCTCCGCCGTAACCAGCGCGATGCCATCGGCTTCACCGCCGGCCAGTTCAACCCCTCCAACAACCCCCTCAACCTCATCCCCAACGCCACCTACGGCGGTGTCCCCAACCCCGCTCTCTACTCCATCAATGGCCGCTTCCCCGCCGACAACCGCTACGACGTTCTCTCGGCCACCAACAAGCTCTCCATCATCCGTGGCTCCCACACCATCAAAGCCGGCCTCTTCCACGAATGGATTCGCCGCGACGTCAATCAGGCCGTCGCCTTCAACGGCAACATCGACTTCGGCCGCAACGTCAATAACCCGCTCGATACCGGCTACGCCTACGGCAACGGCGCGCTCGGCATCTTCAACAGCTACTCCGAACCCTCCTCCCGCCCCCGCTTCTACGGCCGCTCCCGTACCACCGAGTTCTTCCTCCAGGACAACTGGCGCGTCAACTCGCGCCTCACGCTCGACTACGGCCTCCGCTTCTACATCGTCCCGCCCATCTACGGCTCCACCGATCAAATCGCCGGCTTCGATCTCAGCACCTACAACAGCGCGCAACAGGTCCAGTTCATCCGCCCAGGCCTCAATGGCAACACGCGCGTCGGCGTCAACCCCGTCACCGGCCAGACCTACAACAACACCTTGATCGGCGCCATCGCCCCCGGCATCGGCAACCAGGCCAACGGTATGGTCGTCCCCGCCAACACGCCCGATTACCCGCGCGCCCTCATGTCCTCCCGCGGCCTCCAATACGCACCCCGCATCGGCTTCGCCTACGATCCCTTCGGCGACGGCAAAACCGCCATCCGCGGCGGCGTCGGCATTTTCTACAACCGCCTCTCCGCCAACGCCTGGATCCCCCTCTCCGCCCAGCCGCCCCTCGTCACCACCCCCGTCATCAACTTCGGCGAACTCTCCACGCTCCTTTCCTCGGCCGGCTTCGTCTTCCCCTCCAACGTTCTCGGCATGGACCGCCAAGGCAAAGTCCCCACCGTCACCAACTACAGCTTCACCATCCAGCGCAACATCGGCCACAGCTTCGTCGTCGATGCCGCCTACGTCGCTTCCCTCGGCCGCCACCTCTTCTGGCAGCGCGATATCAACGCCATCCCCGCCGGAGCCAACTTCAATCCCGCCAACTTCGATCGCACCCTCGCCGGCAACCGCCCCCTCTCGCCCCAGTTCCTCCGTCCCATCCAGGGCTATAACAGCATCAACATCACCGAACCCGCCGGCAGCTCCAGCTACCACTCCCTCCAAGTCACCGCCAACCGCCGCTTCGCCGCCGGCCTCCAACTCGGAGCCGCCTGGACCTGGTCCAAAGCCATGGACTTCAACTCCGGCGACCTCGGCGCCGTCAGCGTCCTCGTACCCGTCCGCACCTGGAACTACGGCCTATCCGATGTCGACCGCACCCACGTCGTCAAAATCAACTGGCTCTACGACCTTCCCCAAACCCCCTGGCGCCGCGGCGCTCCGCATCAAATCCTCAACGGCTGGCAGGTCTCCGGCATCGCCAGCTTCGTCTCCGGCAGCCCGCTCGGCGCAGGCTTCACCACCGTCGTGGCCACCGATATCACCGGCACCCCCTCGCAAAACGCGCGCACTAACCTCCTCTCAAACCCCGTCCTTCCCAAGAGCGAACGCACCTTCTCCCGCTTCTTCCGCACCGAAGCCTTCGGCCTCCCCGCCGTCGGCACCTTCGGCAACAGCGCACGCTCCGTCATGCGCGGCCCCGGCATCAACAACATCGATCTCGCCATCTTCAAGAACTTCCCCCTGCGCGAAAAAATCCGCCTCCAGTTCCGCGCCGAACTCTACAACGCCTTCAATCACACCCAATTCAGCGCCGTCGATACCACCGCCCGCTTCGACGCCCAAGGCCGCCAGGTGAACACCCAATTCGGCCAGTTCACCGCCGCCCGCGACCCCCGCCAAATCCAGTTCTCACTCCGCTTCTATTTCTAACGAACCATGCTCAACCGACGCCACTTTCTCGGCCGCCTCGCCGCTGCCTCCTCGCTCACCGCCACCTCGCTGTCTTCGCTCGCCGCCGCCAACCCGTCGGCCTCCGTCGTCGGCGCCAACTCGCTGGCGCCCCCCGCCGCGGCCAACTCCCCCGCCGCGGCCGACTCGCAGGCCTCCCCCGCCGCGGCCCAACAGGCCCGCCGCCGACCCAACATCATCGTCCTCTTCGCCGATGACCTCGGCTACGGCGAACTCGGCCTCCAAGGCAATCGCGAAATCCCCACTCCCCACACCGACTCCATCGCCGCCAACGGCGTCCGCTTCACCCAAGGCTACGTCTCGGCGCCCTTCTGCTGCCCCTCCCGCGCCGGCCTCATGACCGGCCGCTACCAAACCCGCTTCGGCCACGAGATGAACGCCGTCGGCAAAACCAACCTCAACCCAAACGTCGGCCTCCCCGTCACGGAAACCACCATGGCCGCCCACCTCAAACAGGCCGGCTACGCCACCGCCCTCGTCGGCAAATGGCATTTGGGAGCATCCGATCCGAAATTCCACCCCCAACAACGCGGCTTCGACGAATTCTTCGGCTTCCTCCAGGAAGGCCACTTCTACTTCCCGCCTCCCTACCGCGGCGGCCTCACCCGCCTCCGCCCCAACGAGCCGCCCTACGACGACAGCAACCCCCTCCTCCGTGGCACCGAAACCATCGAGGAGAAGGAGTACCTCACCAACGCCTTCGCCCGCGAGGCCGTGTCATTCATCGATCGCAACCAATCGAAGCCCTTCTTCCTCTACCTCGCCTTCAACGCCATCCACAGCCCCATGCAGGCGCCCGTCCCCATGCTCAAGGAGTTCGAATCCATTAAGGACGAACAACGCCGCCTCTTCGCCGCCATGCTCCGCTCCATGGACGACGCCATCGGCCGCGTCCTCGCCAAACTTCGCGATCTCAAGCTCGAAGAAGACACCCTCATCTTCTTCATCAGCGACAACGGCGGCCCCACCCAGGAACTTACTTCCTCGAACCTCCCCCTCCGGGGCGGCAAAGGCCAACTCTACGAAGGCGGCATCCGCGTCCCCTTCACCGTCCAATGGAAAGGCACCATCCCCGCCGGCAAAACCGACCACCGCCCGGTCACTTCTCTCGATGTCCTCCCCACCGCCCTCGCCGCCGCCGGCAAACCCGCGCCACCCAACCTCGATGGCGTCAACTTGCTCCCCTTTCTCACCGGAGCCTCATCCGCCAACCCCCACCCCACTCTCTTCTGGCGCTACGGCTCCTCCATCGCCCTCCGCGACCACGACTGGAAACTCGTCCGCCAATCCCAAGGCCGCCCAATCCAGGACCGCCAACCCCAGGGCGAGTTCCAACTCTTCAACCTCGCCACCGACCCCTCCGAAACCACTAACCGCCTCGCGCAGGAACCCCAAACCGTCTCCCGCCTCCGCGCCCAACTCGACCGCCTCAACGCCGAAATGGTGCCGCCGCGATGGTGACCATTCCATCGCCCTCTACGTCTGCGCCCACCGCGCCATCGCCCACCACGCCATCGCACACCAGGTCCGTACCCATCGCCCTCCCACCGCGTCGCCCGCCCACCTGCCCACCGCACCGCCCAAACCACCCCCGCCATGCCATGATGAATGACTCGTGCCCGCCTCCATCAATGAACCCATAGGCCCACGCAGCGCCGCGCTCGCTCTCCTGGTCTCGTTCTTCTGGGCCGGCAACATCGCCGCGCTCAAACTCGGACTCGAAGTCTTCCCGCCCTTCTGGAACGCCTTCTGGCGCATGCTCTTCGGCATCGCCGCGCTCCTGCTCTGGGGCTGGTGGCAGCGCATTCCCCTCTGGCCCGCCGCCGGCGAATGGCGGCGTCTGACCCAACTCGGCCTCCTGTTCGCCGCCCAAATCATGCTCATGAACAGCGGAGCCAACCTCACCTCACCCGCCTACGGCGTCGTCCTCATCAACGCCCACCCCCTCTTCGCCAACTTGTTCGGACACTTCGCCGCCCATGAACAACGCCT
>CAYUZM010000370.1:0-6143 GCA_964449665.1 uncultured Solibacteraceae bacterium | reverse complement strand
ACACGCGGCGCTGTTCGGCGTCTACGGCATGTTGGGAATCGGGCTCATGCTCGTGTGCCTGCGCGCGCTGGTACCAGACGCCGTGTGGAAAGACAGCTGGCTCAAGTTCGCCTTCTGGACGATGAACCTCGGCTTGCTGGCGATGTGCGTGGGAAGCCTGCTACCGGTCGGTTTGGCTCAGACTTGGGCCTCGGTCGAATATGGCTACTGGTATGCGCGGAGCACGGAGTTCATTGGCACTCCGCTCATGCAAACGCTGCGTTGGATGCGCGGGCCTGGTGACGCGTTGTTTGGCGTAGGCGCGCTCGTGCTCGTCGCCTTCGTGTTTACGATCCGGCCGAAGCCCGCGGCTTAAGGACTACTTCTCGATGGGCATGGCGCCATTCGACCATGCGCGCCACCCGCCATCGAGCGAGATGACGTTGGCGTAGCCCATCTTCTGCAATGCGTCGGCGGCTAGAGCGCTGCGATAGCCGCCGCCGCAGTAAAGAACGATCGTCTGGTTGTGGTCGGGCACGGTTTGTTCGATATCGCGCTCGATGATGCCCTTCCCCAGCCAGATCGCGCCGGCGGCATGCCCCGCGGCCCACTCGCTCTCTTCTCGCGTGTCGATCAACACGCCCGCTTCGCCCTTCTCCGCCATCGCCTTATATTGGTCGAGCGTAATTTCGCGCACGCGCGATTTCGCGTCGGCCACGAGAGCGAGAAACCCAGGGTGGTGTGATTTCGGAGCGATACTCATTTGACTTCGAACCTTTCCATGCGCGCGCCGAGCCCGCGCAATTTCTCCTCGATTTTCTCGTAGCCCCGATCAATGTGATAGACACGGTCGATGATGGTCTCGCCGGAGGCCGCCTGGGCGGCAACGACAAGCGACGCGCTGGCGCGTAAATCCGACGCAATCACCTCGGCCCCGCTCAAAGCGCGCGGTCCCGCAACAATGGCGCGTTGGCCTTCGACGCGGATATTCGCCCCCATGCGCGCTAACTCCAACACGTGCATAAAGCGGTTTTCAAAGATTCGCTCGGTGATGATGGAGATCCCCTCGGCCTGCGTCATCAGCGTCATGAACTGCGCCTGCAGATCGGTGGCGAAGCCGGGATGCTCCTGCGTATCCACATCGACGCTGGTGAGTTTCCTGCCTGCCTTAACGTGAAGTGTCTTGCCTTCTTCGCGAATATCCACGCCGGCCTGCCTCATCTTGGCGATCAACGCGTTGAGATGCTCTGGCTCGCAAGCGTTGACTCGAACCTCGCCGCCGGTGAGTGCCGCGGCCACGGCGAATGTGCCCGCTTCGATCCGGTCTGGAATGATCGTATGCTCCGTGCCGTGAAGCTCAGCGACGCCACGAACCCGAATCGTCGACGTCCCCGCGCCTTCGATGCGCGCGCCCATCTTCGTAAGCAGATTGGCGACGTCAACCACCTCAGGCTCGCGGGCAGCGTTCTCGAGAACGGTCTCGCCCTCGGCCATCACCGCGGCCATCAATAGATCTTCCGTGCCCGTGACGGTGATGCGATCGAACGTGTAAACACAACCCCGCAGCCCGTGCGGCACGGTTGCTTCGATATAGCCGTGCGACTGTTCCATTCGCGCGCCCAACTGTTCAAGACCCGTCACGTGCATACCGATGGGGCGGGCGCCGATCGCGCAACCTCCCGGAAGCGAAACACGCGCACGCCCGGCTCGCGCCACCAAAGGCCCGAGCACGAGGCTCGACGCGCGCATCGTCTTCACAAGGTCGTACGGAGCTTCAGGATGGGTCACCTCCGCCGCGTGCACAACAATCGCGCCGTCCTCGCGTTCGGTAATCGTTGCGCCATTGTGCTTGAGCAGCCGCATCATCGTGCCAATGTCACGAACCCGCGGGATGCGGTGCAACACGACAGGTTCGGCGGTCAACAAGCAAGCGGCCAACACGGGAAGCGCCGAGTTCTTTGCACCGCTGGTCGCGACCTCCCCTTCCAACCTTGTGGGTCCCTGGATTCGAAATTTATCCATGCAACGCCTCGGCGAGCCGCCCGCCGTTCCTTTCGAGCAATGCGGCGGCTTCGTCGCGGTTCAGTCCTCTCTTGGCCATAAGAATCGCGACACGAACGTTCTTGCCGGAATCGTTGAGAAGCTGCGCGGCGCGGGCCATATCGACGCCCGCGGCTTCCACGATGATCCTTTGCGCTCGATCGCACAGTTTGTCATTGGTCGGTTGAACATTGACCATCAGGTTGCCGTACACATAGCCGAGCCGGATCATCACGCCCGTGCTGATCATGTTGAGCGCGAGTTTCGTGGCCGTGCCTGCCTTCATGCGCGTCGAGCCCGTCAGGACTTCCGGGCCGACCAGGAGTTCAATGCCCACTTCCGCCCGCCGCGACAACTCGCTGTTGGGCGAACAACTGATTCCGGCCGTGAATGCGCCCTCGCCGCGAGCCCAGTCGATTGCGCCCAGCACGTAAGGCGTCCTACCTGAGGCGGCGATGCCAACGACTGAATCCGATGGCCGGAATCCGCGCTTCCGCAAATCCCGAACGCCTGCGGCAGCGTCGTCTTCACTCGTTTCCGTCGCGCGCACGAGCGCCGCCTCGCCCCCCGCCATAATGCCCTGCACCATCTCTTGCGGGATGTTGAACGTGGGCCGGCACTCGCTCGCGTCCAGGACTCCAAGACGCCCACTCGTACCCGCGCCGATATAGAAAAGGCGCCCGCCCTGCCGCATCCGGCCGGCGATCGCGTCGACGGCACGGCCAATTTCGGGGATCGCGGCATGGACTGAGGCCGCGATCTTCGCGTCCTCCCCATTGATCACTGCGAGCATCTGTTCGGTGGGCAATGAGTCGATCCGCTCCGATGCGGGATTCCGCTGCTCTGTCAGGAGCGCCGAAATTTTCTCGTTGCTCACCTAGAGCAAACCCGCCTTTTTCATAACCGCTGTCGTAGTCTCCAGCCCCAGCGTCGCGCCCTGTTCCGGAGCCATGTCCTTCAGCCCGCGGCCGAAGACCTCGGGACTCACGGCGTCGCGGTACCCGGCCTTGCGCAATGTTTGAAAGAACGCGGTGAAATCGATCACGCCTTCGCCTGGCATCAGACGCTCACTATCCAAAATCTTCTCCGGTGGCACGTTGGGCGCGTCGGCGGCTTGCACATGGACTAGATCGGCAAGAGGCGTAGTGGCAATGTCCCGAAGCGTCGAACCAGCATGATGCCAATGCCAGGAATCGACGAGCAAGCCAATCTGTTTCCCGCACGACTTCGCAAACGCCAGCATCTCATCGTGCCGATAGATGAATTCGTATGGGCCGCGTTTTCGCAAATGGAGCGGACCGAGATATTCAAGTCCCAATCTCACCCCGTGCTTTTCCAGAACAGCGTTTACGGCCTGAAACCGCGATCGCCACACCTTTTCCTGCTCGCCTTTCGGGATCTCACACCAAGACGGCACCCAGGTGGACATGCGCGGGCAGCCAATGTCGCGGGCGAACTCCACAGCGGGCTCCAGTTTCCGCATGCCTTCCGCAAAAGTGGCATCGTCTTTCCGGAACTCGACCGGCAAGTTCACGACGGCCGGTTTCAAATTCCGCTCGCTCAAGATTGCTTTCACCCTGGTAACGCCCATCTCGAACACTTCCTGATGGAGCAGATCGACGCCTGGAAAGCCGACGGCGTGGGCAATTCGGGCAAATTCCTCCCAATTGGGACGGCGGGAAACCAGTGTGCCGTTCAGTGCGATATACATGGCAGTTACACCAGTGTAGCGGGCCCGGGCCCGCACAATGCGACAATAGTAGACTCGCATGCAGTTACCCCGTAACCCTTCCCTTCGCAATATTGCCATCATTGCTCACGTCGACCATGGCAAGACCACGCTCGTAGATGCCATGTTTCGCCAAAGCGGAGTCTTCCGCCCGAACGAGCAGGTGACCGAACGTGCCATGGACTCAAACGAACTCGAGCGCGAACGAGGCATCACGATTCTTGCCAAGACCACCGGAGTCCGCTACCACGACGTGAAGATCAACATCGTCGATACGCCGGGCCACGCCGATTTCGGCGGGGAGGTGGAACGCGCGCTCAAGATCGTTGACGGCGTGATGCTGCTCGTCGACGCCTCCGAAGGCCCATTGCCGCAGACGCGCTACGTGCTGATGAAAGCCCTGGAAGCGCGGCTCACGCCAATTGTCGTCATCAACAAGATCGACCGCCCCGACGCGCGCATTCAAGAGGTCTTGAACGAGGTCTACGACCTGTTCATCGACCTTGACGCTAAGGAAGATCATCTCGATTTTCCAATCATCTACACGATCGCACGCGACGGCATTGCGCAAACCAGCCCCGACGAAAAGGGCACCGATCTGCGTCCGCTGTTCGAGGCGATTCTGAAACACATTCCCGGGCCTGAAGGCGATCCTGAGGGAACGTTGCAGATGCTCGTGGCCAATCTCGATTACTCGGATTACCTGGGCCGTCTGGCAATCGGCCGCGTCTATAGTGGAACGCTCCACCTTGGCGAAGAGGTTGCCATCGTCAAACTGGATGGATCGATCCAGAAAACGCGCATTACGAAGCTCTACTCGTTTGAAGGTTTGAAACGCGTAGACGAAACCCAGGGCGTGCCGGGCTCGGTGCTGGCCATCGCCGGGGTCGAGGGCATCACGATCGGTGAGTCCATCACGGACGCCGGCAACCCCAAGCCCCTGCCCCAAATTCAGATCGATGAGCCGACGATCGGCATGACGTTCACGATCAACACCTCGCCCTTCGCCGGCCGCGAAGGCCAGTACGTCACCTCGCGCAATCTGCGCGACCGGCTCGACAAGGAGCTTCTCACAAACGTCTCGATCAAGGTCCAGGAGCTAAATCCTGACACGTTCAAGGTGATGGGCCGCGGCGAGCTACAACTGGCCATCATTCTCGAAATGATGCGGCGCGAGGGTTACGAGCTGATGGTGGGCAAGCCGGAAATTCTCACCAAGACAATCGACGGAAAAGTTCACGAACCTCTGGAAAACCTGACGGTGGATTGTCCCGAGCAGTTCACCGGCGTGGTGATGGAAAAGCTGGGCAACCGCAAAGGGAAGATGACGCGGATGGTCAATCACGGCTCCGGACGCGTGCGTTTGGAGTTTGACGTGCCATCGCGCTGCCTCATCGGATTACGCAGTGAGATGTTGACTGACACCAAGGGCACGGCCATTATGAACTCGCTCTTTGGCGGATACATCGAGTGGCAAGGTGAAGTCATCTCCCGCCCGACTGGTTCGCTTGTATCAGACCGCGCCGGCAAGGCGACTTCGTACGCGATGTTCAACCTGCAGGAGCGGGGCGAGATGTTCGTCAACCCGGGCACCGAAGTTTACGAAGGCATGATCGTCGGCGAAAACTCGCGTGACAATGATCTCGACGTGAACATTGTCAAGGAAAAGAAGATGACGAACATGCGTTCATCTTCCGCCGACGAGGCGATCAGACTTGTTCCTCCGAAAATACTTACGCTCGAACAAGCTGTCGAGTTTGTCCGTGACGACGAGTGGGTGGAAGTGACGCCACAATCGATCCGGCTTCGCAAGAAGATCCTGAGGGCGAACATGCGCTAGGAGGTTCCCATGAGAATCCACGCCGCGTGGATCGCGGTTCTGTCCATCGCCCAGTGGTAGGCCTCCGGCGGGGAGGTGCTGAAGACTGCCACACAGAAACCGGCTTCTGTGCTGGCCGCGCACAAAGCAGAAAGCGGACATTACGTCCATGGCGCTATGCTGCGTCGCCATGAGACTTCGTCCGTACGCCACCGTCTCACCGGCGGCCAGTATCCACAAGCGGTCATACTCGGCTAGGCAGGTTTTCGTGTCCCACCCGAGATCATCTTCGAACAGGGCTTAGGCGATCTGGTTACGATTCGCGTGACCGGCAACATCGCAAGCCACGAGGCGCCAGGTTCGATCTAGTACGCGGTGGAGCACCTGGATACACCAGTGATCATCGTGCTGGGACACGAAAAATGTGGAGGGGAGGACGCGGTGCTTCATGCGACCGGGATCGAAGGGCACACCCGCGAATGGGTGGATGCGATCCGACCCGTGGCCGATCGTGCCGCGGCGCTGCACCATCCTGAAACGGCCTTAGCTACGCGATGCCATTGAAGCCAATGTCGA
>CAYUZM010000369.1:0-6144 GCA_964449665.1 uncultured Solibacteraceae bacterium | reverse complement strand
GGCGCGCCATAGTCGCCCCCGCCATAGTTCCGCGCCACTTCCCACTCCTTCGCATCGAGGTATTTGTCGTTGTTCGCATCGACCCAGCCGAAGTGCTCGATCCAGTCCTTCTCCCCTTCGCTCTCCTTCAACGACATCCGGCCGTCTTTGTCCTTGTCCACGCCCGCCGCCGTCGCTTCAAACGTTGGAAACATCGGCTGCTCATCGCCAAGCATCGTCACAATCAGCGCCCCGCCATGCACCACCGGCGAACCCATCGAACCCTGTGACGCCACCGGCACCCACCACCGCGGCTCCCCGGTCGAAAGATGATACGAATCCACCCGCGCCGTGCCCACCGCCAGCACCTGGTCCTCGTGCACAATCGGTACTGCCCAACCGACGTTGCTCTCCGGCCGCATACGCTTCCACTTTTGCTTCCCGCTCGCCGCATCCACCGCCAGCAGATACGAACCCTTCGCCTGATCGCACAACAGCAGCACCATGCCGTTCACCGCCACCGGCGACGACGACATCCCATAGAAATTCTCAAACGGACCCAGCGCAAGCCGCCAACGTTCCGTGCCGTCGAAGCCGTATGCGATCAATCCGAAATCGGGAAAGAACGCGTAGACGTTTTTGCCATGGGCGGCCGGCGTGGGCGAAGCCGCATCGTTCATCTTGTAAATCTTGTGCGCGTGCGTGCGCTTCACCTCGCGCCGCCACAACGCGCGCCCCGTCGCGGCATCGAAGGCCAGCGTGATGAGTTTGTCGCCCTCGCTCGCCGTGAGGAACACGCGTCCACCCGCAACAATCGGCGACGACCGCGCAAACGGAACCGCCGCCTTCCACGCCACGTTGCGAGCCGGGCCGAACTCCACCGGCAAGTTCGACGCCACGCCCACGCCCGAACCATTCGGTCCGCGAAACCGGGACCAGTCCTGCGCGCACATTACGAGTGGAAGAAGCGGGATGAAGAATTTCAGCACGATCACTCCATATTACGCACCCCGCCGCGGCAGGGTATCCCACCGCGATCAGGCATCGCGCCGCAGCGCGTCAGGCCAACAGCGCGCGCCACGTCTTCGGACCCACAATTCCGTCGGCCACCAGCCCCCGCGCCTGTTGATACTGCATCACCGCCGCCTCGGTCTTCGGCCCAAACTTTCCATCGACCACAAGATGGTACCCGCTGTTTTTCAGATGCTGCTGGAGTAGCGAAACCACCGGACCACTGCATCCGTAATCCACGGTCTCAGGAATCTGCGCGTGGCCGCTTCCGTGCCCCGAGCCTCCTCCGTTGGCGGCGTTTGACGCCGCGCCCGCCGTCCCGGTCACGATCAGATGCCGCCCCGGCCGCAACGCCACATGCACGTGGTCCTCGTGCCCGCCCACAGAGCGGCCATCAATCGGCTGGCCTTCCTTGTACCAGATGTTCAACGGCGCAAAGAACAGTTCGAAGATCGGGCTGTTCCGCATGCGGGCCACGGGCAGCAGCGCCTGGGCCGCGGCGCGCGCGTCGGAATCGTAAAGTCCATAGTCCCTGGCGAGCCCTTTGTAGTGATACGAAGTGGGCTCGTGCTTTCCGCCTGTCGTTTGGCCCTTCGAGGGCGGCCCGATCTTCACGTTCCGGCGCTTCAAATACTCGTCAATCTCCTGCCAGGGCTCGGAGTAACTCGCAGCCGTGGTCCGCAACGGTTTCTTGGTCGCACCCTTCTTCGCCGGCGGATGAATCGTGCGCCCCACCGGCATGTGCCGCCCCGGTACCAGCGCTACGTGGCAGTGGTCCATGTGCCCGCCGATGCTCGAACCCGGCACGCGCCGTCCATCCTGGTACCAGATATTGAGCGGACCAAAGAACAACTCGGCAATCGGCGAGTTGCGCATCACCGCCACTGGATGCAGACATCGCGCTACGGCCTCGGCGTCGCTGTCCCACAACCCGTAGTCGCGCGCCGTGCCCGCGTAGTGATACGACTTCGCCGAATGGCCGCCGCCGGTCGTCTGTTCCACCGTCGGCCGTCCGATCCGCACATGATGCGCGCGCAGAAAATCGTCAATCTCTCTCCACTGTCCGGACATCTCCCCCTCCCTCTCTCGTCAATCGCCCTGCAGAAAGGCAGCGAACTTCCACTCGCCGTCTGCCTGTTGCGCAAACACCGCCCGCCATTGCCGGTACCCCGGCGCCGCCGCTTGCGGAGGCGCTAGCCGCACCTTGCCTTTCAGTTCCCACTGCGGCGGCGGAACGTAGTCCACCGCGCCCTCTTTCGCCGCCTCGGCCAACGCCCGCCAACCGTCAATTTCAGAACGGTCCCAAAAGGCAAAGGCGTTTTCCGGGGTCGCCGCGCCATCGCCGAAGGTGTAGTCGAACTTACTGGCCATCAGCGGGCGCAATGCCGTCCGGTCATGCGCGGCGGCGGCCGTCTGGAACGACTTCCAAAAGCCGGCCCAGTCCTGCGCCTCGTGCTCCGGCGCCGGACGCACGCCGTGACCCACGCAACCGGTGAGCGTCCACGCCAGCACCAACACCGCGATTCCCGCCCTGGCCCGTTTCATCTCAACCCGGTTGGCGCAAATGGAGAACAAAGTGCCTCACGCTCCGCGCCATAATAGTGGCTGCATGAGAGCGCTTCTTTTCCTTATCCTGACGGCCGCCCATCTGATGGCCGCCTCCGCCCCGACTGCCCTCGACCGCTACGTCGCCGCTCCCGACTCTTCCTACAAGTGGGAACTGGCCGCGAAGAAAGAGGTCGCCGGAGCCCAGGTCGCCATTCTCGATATGACCTCCCAAACCTGGCGCTCCGCCGCCGAGGTCGACCGCCCGCAATGGCGCCATTGGCTCACCGTCATCCGCCCCAAGAGCGTGAAGACGAACATCGGTCTGCTCTTCATCACTGGAGGCGCCAACGGCCGCCCCGCGCCCGAACGCCCCGACACGATGCTCCTCAATATCGCCAACGAAACCGGCATGGTCGTCGGCGAGCTGCGAAACGTCCCCAACCAAACCCTGCGCTTTCTCGACGATCCCGCCGCCCGCAATCGCACCGAAGACGCTCTCATCGCCTACACCTGGGACAAGTATCTCCGCACCGGCGACGAACTCTGGCCCGCGCGCCTGCCCATGACCAAAGCCGCCGTCCGTGCCATGGATACGATCACGGCCTTCGCGAAGACGTCCGATGGCGGCTCGCTCACCATCGACAAGTTCGCCGTCTCCGGCGCGTCCAAACGCGGGTGGACCACCTGGACCACCGCCGCCGTCGACAAGCGCGTCGTCGCCATCGCACCGCTTGTGATTGACCTGCTCAACATCGTCCCCAGCTTCGTCCACCACTGGCGCGCCTACGGCTTCTGGGCCCCGGCAATCAATGACTACACCGAAGCCCGCACGATGGATTGGATGGGCACGCCGCAGTACAAGGCGCTCATGAAAATCGAGGAGCCCTTTGAGTACCGCGACCGCCTGACCATGCCCAAGCTCATCATCAACGCCTCGGGCGACGACTTCTTCCTCCCCGACAGTTCCCAGTTCTACTTCAAGGATCTCGCCGGCGAGAAGCACCTGCGCTACGTCCCCAACACGCGCCACAACCTGAACCCGTCCGACGTGCCGCAAACGCTCACGGCGTTTCTCAGCTCGGTTGTCGACAACCGCCCGCGCCCGGATTTCAAGTTCGAAATCAAGAAAGACGGCGCCATTGAAGTGAAGGATGCCGGGGCGCCCAAGGAGGTCCTGCTCTGGCAGATCACCAACGCCAAAGCGCGCGATTTCCGCCTCACGACGACTGGATCGAACTGGAAGTCGTCGCCGCTTGCGGCCTCGAAAGGGAAATATACGGCGCGGGTTCCTAAGCCGGCTGCGGGCTATACGGCTTACTTTGTCGAACTCACCTATGACTCAGGCGGTAAGTTTCCCCATAAGTTCACCACGGGAATTAAAGTTGTTCCCGATACTTACCCGTTCCCGCCCCCAAAGCCGGGCGACGGCCTCGCCAAGCAGTAACGCTCAGTTACTCCGCGCGGCCCGCCGCGCTGTTCTACACAATCAGGGCGTAGATCCGCCCCGCCGCCAAAGTCCCACCCAACCCAAACTATCTCCCGGCACGATTCCCCACGGCGACCGGGTCCTGCCGCGAATTCCCGTGCTTTCCGCCCGTCACAGGCGTGCCTGAAATAACTTCCCCACTGCTATCAAACGCTTACGGGCAATCCGTGGCGAGTATCGCTCACCCCGCTGCCAGAATCGGGGCAACGACACCCGGGCCGGCCGGCGGGGCCGGCGGCACGCTCGCGTCCTCAAGTTGGGATGACATGGCGCACGTGAGCGTGCCTGTCCGGGTGGTTCCCGATTCCGCGCCTTGCGCCGCCGCGACGATCCAACCAAGGAGAAGACAACACCACTATGTCCGAAGCAAACTACGATCCCCGCGATCTACCCAACGGTCATTATCCGCACCTGCGCAAAGTTGCCATTGACGATCCGGAGTTCCTCGACATCCAACGCTGGTTCAGTTCCAAAGGAGCGCCGGCCTATAGCCGCCTCTTCGTTCCCAAGGGGCTTGGCGTGGAAGGCGACAACCTGATTCTCCCCACCGAAATGCATTGGGACAAAGCCTACGGCGGCGCGGAGACGCTCAAACTCGACGCGGCGCTCGTGTTCAACTTCCCCCATGTCGCCCTCGTCGAACTGAAGCATGCCTTCGGGTTCGGCGATCCCAATATCGTCGAAATGTATCCGGGCCTCCGCAAGCCGGTTGAGTATGTCGCGCACTCCCCCATCGGCGCCCCCTGGCCCGAGAAGGGCGCCAACGCGTTCCGCCCGTCCGAGTTCGACAAGGAAGCCTACGGCGCCGTTTACCACGACGAATCGGGCGCCTACCGTAAAGACCGTTTCGGCTGGGCGTTCATCTCCTACCCGGTTTGGATCAAACTGTAAGCTGCGCCACAGTCCTGTTTGTGGAGGCAGTCGCGGGCCCGTTTCGCTGCCTCCGCCCGCTTTGGTCCTTACGCCGGCTTCGCTGCCTGCGCCGGAGTTACTGCCTGGGTTTTGAATGAATCAATCTTTACGCTTCGCCTATTTTTCTTGCAATGGCGGTTTGAGCTATGCATACTGATTGGTATTGATTCCGAATCGCCGTAATTCGGAATCGAGCTCTAATGTGGGCGGCATTGGTGCTGAATCTCCATTAGCGTTCCCGGCCGCGAGCTCGCAGCGGTTGCTCCGGGTCGAAGCGTATGCCTACGGCGATGAAGTTTCCAGTAGTCCCTAACCCGCCTCATTCGGAAAGCGGACGTTCGCGCCGATCCCACCGCCACCCCGTCCTCCCGGCTCTGCTTCTTGTGCTGTGCGCCGCGCTTCTGTGGCTTGCCCAATCTCAATCCCTGCTCGCACCCGGCCTGGCGTTCATTCTCCTTTTGGCGGCCGGTATGGGGGCGGTCTCTTGGCTCTGGTTCGGCCACCAGCGCGACGTGCTCGCCTTCCTGGAATCGTTGCGTGTCGATCAGGATGACCTGCGCATCAACGAACGCCAGTTCCGCGCCATCACCGAACGCGCGCCCGACGCCATCGTCGTCGTGGACGAACACGGCAAGATCGTTCTCGTCAATATCCAAACCGAGCGCCTGTTCGGATATATGCGCGACGAGATCTTGGGCAAATCCGTGGAAGTTCTCGTGCCCGAAGCCGCGCGCTCCCGCCACGCCCAGCACCGCGACCGGTATGCCGCCGATCCCCACTTCCGCAAGATGGGCGAAGGTCTCGAACTCAAAGGCCTGCACAAGGACGGCACCGAATTCCCCATCGAGATCAGCCTGAGCCCGGTCCTGACTCCCGGCGGGCAGTGGGTGGCCTCGTCCATTCGCGATATCAGCGTCCGCAAGCAGATGGAGCTGCAGTTGCAGCTGAGCAAGGACCGCTTCGAATCCTTACTCGAGTCGGCGCCCGACGGCATGCTGGTGGTGAACGAGCATGGCAGCATCGTGTTTGCCAACGCCCAGGCCGAAGCGCTGTTCGGTTATACCCGCCAGGAACTGATCGGCTCAGGATTATGGATGTTGTTGCCCCACCGCGCCCGCGGTGGCCATGACCGCATGGTAGCCGACTTCTTCGTCTCGGGCCGTGCCCGCGAGATGGGCCCCGGCATGGACCTCAGCGGCCTGCGCAAA
>CAYUZM010000368.1:0-6164 GCA_964449665.1 uncultured Solibacteraceae bacterium | reverse complement strand
TGGTGACATAATAGCCGCGGTTGAGTGCGTTCATCGGGTCCTCATCGCCTTTCACCTTCACCGACATAATGCCGATGATCGAGGCGATCAGGCCGAAGGCGCGAGCCAGCAGCGGAAACATGACGCCCTGAATCCCGAAGACCGGGAAGAGGGCAACACCAAGAATCATCGCGCCGATGTTCTCGGCGGCGGTGGATTCAAAGAGGTCGGCGCCACGGCCCGCGCAATCGCCCACGTTGTCGCCCACGAGGTCGGCGATGACGGCGGGGTTGCGGGGATCGTCTTCCGGAATGCCGGCTTCCACCTTGCCTACAAGGTCGGCGCCCACATCGGCCGCTTTGGTGTAGATGCCGCCTCCCAACTGCGCGAACAGCGCAACGAAGCTCGCGCCGAATCCGAAGGCCACGATCTGATGCGGAACATGCTGCGGATCTTCCAGGCCGCCGAAGACGTAAAAGAGAACGCCAACACCCAGCAGTGACAGGGCAACAACGCTCAAACCCGTCACGGCGCCACCGCGAAGGGCGACCTGTAATGCCTGGTTG
The DNA here is from genome assembly GCA_964449665.1 of uncultured Solibacteraceae bacterium. Taxonomy (GTDB): domain Bacteria; phylum Acidobacteriota; class Terriglobia; order Bryobacterales; family Bryobacteraceae; genus JAFLBB01. The sequence continues at coordinate 5,619 of CAYUZM010000368.1, read as the reverse complement.
ATATCGCGCCGCGCCGCCGATGCCGTTCGGATATTCGCGCGAATCGACACCCACATGCCGCTGAAACCGGCCGCAACCGAGCAGATGGCGCCAATCACAAATGAGAAGGTCATGCGCAGCGCAATGTTCGGATCGTCAGGCTTCCCCACTTTGTAACCGATGAAGATCAAGATGGCGAGGACAACGGTAAGGCCGAGGATGGTCGTATTCTGCCGTTTCAGAAAGGCCTCGGCGCCTTCCTTAATTGCGTTCGAAACTTTTTGCATGTCGGCCGTGCCTGTATCCTGGGCGAGCACGTACCGGGCAAAGCCGGCGGCGACGAGCAAGGAAAGGACGCTAATGACAAGCGTGATGGAGAGGTACATCTGACCCTCACCACTTCCGGAAGCTTGCAGCAGAAAGGCAGGCAGAGCGAATTGTGTAAGGGAAGGCATACCAGTAATGAATTCCTCCTCAGGACTCATGGGGCTGAAATGGCGTGGGCTCCGTCTGGAGACACTCCGTGGCGGCGGTTGTAGTGGTGAAGCGAGGCCGCAGCGCTGACAGAGCAAGCGTGCTGCCAATAGCGGCCGGAATAGTACGGCTCGGATTTCTCATCTGCTCGACTCAGAGAAACGATCGAAAATCAAAGCACTTCAACGCGCGACCGGCGGCCCCGATCCTAGGGGGCCGTTCAGCCATTGAGACACAATAGCGCAACCGTCCCCGTCCTGCAACGAAGTTGTTGCGCGATATGACGTTTCAGAGAACTTCAAAGATGAGGCACTTCAGGTAATTGGTTTCGGGCACTGTGAGGAGTGTAGGGTGATCGATCGACTGCGTGCGGCGTTCCAGAACCCGAAGCGTCCGGTTAGTTTCCAGCGACGCTTCGGCGATCACCGAAAGCAGCGCGCCTTCGCTCACGTGGTGCGAGCATGAGCACGACACAAGCGTTCCGCCTGGGGGCAAGAGACGCAGCGCGCGCGTGTTCAATTCGCGATAAGCGCGTGCCGCCGCGTCGATTGCACTGCGCGATTTCGCCAACGCGGGCGGGTCGAGGATGACCGTGTCGTAGGTGCGGCGCGACGACGAGTAGGCGGCCAGCAGGTCGAACATATCGGCCTGGCGGAAGTGAACATGCGAAATCGAGTTGGCTTTGCGGTTCCACTCGGCCGATTGGATGGCCTCCTCCGAGCTGTCAACCGCGTCCACAATTTCGCAGACCGAGGCAATGTGGAGCGCGAAACCGCCTGTGCAGGTGAAGCAATCGAGCGCGCGGCCATGGGCGAAATTTCGGACCGCCTGGTAGTTTTCGCGCTGGTCCAGGAATACGCCGGTCTTCTGGCCGTGCAGCGGGTCGGTGCGCCAGCGCATCCCGTTCATGGTGAATTCGGCGAACTCGGGGGCCTGGCCATGGCCGACGTCCACCGTGCGGGGAAGGTTGTCCTGGTCCCGAACCGCGGCGTCGTTGCGCGCCACGATCGCTCGCGGCGAAAACAGGTCCACCAGCGCCTCGACAATCCACGGCTGCGCGGCGTTCATTCCTTGCGTGAGCGATTGGAGAACGAAGCAATCGCCATAGCGGTCGATCACAAGACCGGGAAGCAGATCGCCTTCGGCGTGAATAAGCCGGTACGCCTCCGTATCGCGCACATGGCGGGCGCGCATTGCCGCGGCCGCTTCAATTCGCTTGCGGAAGAATGCGGCGTCAACCGTGGGGCGGCCCCGGTCGAGCATGCGCAGGGAGATGAGCGAGGAGTCCGAATAGTGGGCCACGCCAAGGGATCGGCCATGTGGATCGAGTACGGCCACGGCCGAGCCACCGGTGGCCGCCTTCTTGTCCGCGAGGTCGCTTGTGAAGACCCACGGGTGTCCGGTGGAAAGGCGGGCGACCGCTTTGCGGTTCACCCGTATGGATTGCATCCTTACTGTTGTAGCGTACCTGGGCTGAGCGGCGGCAACAGGAAGCGCGGCGGTGGCTCCGGCGGCTCCAATCGGCGGCGGATGAAATCGCCGAAGAGCGGCACGGCGAACGAGTACCGTCCGTGGCGGCTCTTGTAAATGAGGCCCGCCTCGGCCAGCATCCCGAACATTTGGTTCACGTGGCTTCCGCTGAACGGTTTAGCGAGGGCTTTGTTCGACTGGCTTTCGATGATCTCAAGGACGGAGAACTCGCTATTGGCGCCCGGGAGTTGCGCGACGATCTCGAGCAGCGTGCGCTGCCGGTCTGTCGCCCTCGCCCAGCGCCCGGCAAAGAAATCGCTGTCGAGCTTGCGAAGAATTTCGCGGATCGGGATGCTGCGCATGGGACGGCCACCGCGGATCGCTTGCAGCAAGACGTCGAACGATTCCCGGCAGATGTATTGGACGAAATAGGGATAGCCGCGGGTGATCGTCCAGATGTATTTGATCGAGCCCGGCCCGACTTTGAGCGGGCATCTGGGGACGGCGTCGAGAGGACGCTTGATGGCTTCCGCTGTTTCGGATTCGGTGAGCGGGTTCAGGAAGATGGTGTGGAACATCCTCTCGGCGTAGGTGCGTGCTTCGACAAGCTTGGGGAAAAGCGTGGGCAGGCCCGCCAGGGCAAGCATCATCCGGATGCCCTTGCGCTGGAGCGACTGGAAGACGTCCAGCAGCAGGGAGAGGGGATATTGCTGCTTGGCGGCATGGTCGGCAAGGTTCTGCGCCTCGTCATAGGCGAAGACAATGCCGCGCTTCCCGCCGGCCTCCACATACGGCCATACCGATTCGAGCACAGCCTTGAGCTTGTCAGATACCAGGCCCGGAGTGGTCTCGTAAATCCAGTTCAACATTGGGTAGTTGAACGTTTCTTCGGACTGCGGAGCCGGATCGGCACCAGCGAACCCGACATTGCGAGCGGGAACAGATTCAATGACGAGAGAGCTTGTGACTACGGAGAGATCTGTGATTAGCCGGGTGGCGATGTTCTCCTCCGTTACGCTCGTGGATCCGGACATGTCCGTTCCGGCCCAGAGCCAGCCGGACTCGATAGCCAGCGGTTTGAACGTGTCGAGGAGGACGGTTTTGCCGATGCCGCGCAGCCCCGTCAGGACGAGGTTGTCGAGAATGGTGTCCTGGGCCAGGAGCTTTTGGAAGTCACGCGATTCGTCGTCTCGCCCGGCGAGGTAGGGAGGCATCTGCCCGGCACCGGGGCGAAATGGGTTTGGAATCGCATCCGGATCGTCGGGTTGCATCAATTTAGTCACTCAACTAAATTTATCAAATCGAACGATCAAACATCAAGATTCGCTCTCGGAGCCAATGGCTGTAACAAGGACATATAAATCAATGTTTATAGCTAAATTTAGCCATCGGTATAGATCACTATTGAGATGGACGTTAGCTTGCAAGGCCATGAGCCCAAGTGGGTTCTCCGCGCAAGGACTCCAACGCCGCAATCCGCTTCTCGGTTGGCGGATGCGTCGAGAACAGGCTGGAGAGCGCACCACCCAGGAACGGTTTAATGATGAACATATGGGCGGTCGCCGGGGACGCGTCCATCGGGATGCGCTTCGAGAACGCCTCCAACTTGCGCAACCCGGAGATGAGGCCGTCAGGTGACCCCGTGTATTTGGCGGCTGCCGCGTCGGCCGAGAATTCCCGGGTACGCGAGATCGCCATTTGGATAAACATGGCGGCGATTGGCGCCACAATCAACATGGCCAGGCCGGCGACGGGACTCGAGTCCTCGTCGTCGCTGCGGCGGCTGCCACCAAAAAAGAACGCCATGCGGGCAAGCATGGTGATCGCTGATCCGAGCGTGGCGGCAAGCGAGCTGATCAGAATGTCGCGGTGCTTCACGTGGCCGAGCTCGTGCGCAATGACGCCCTCCAACTCACGGTCGTTCATCACTTGCAGAATTCCCTCGGTCACGGCGACAGACGCATTCGCCGGGTTGCGCCCCGTGGCGAACGCATTGGGCGAGGCGTCGGGGATGATCCACACCTTCGGCATCGGAAGACCCATGCGGCGGCAAAGCTCCTCTGTCATCGGACCAATTCGGGCGTAGACCTGCGTATTCGCCGAGCGGGAAACCGGCTGGGCCGAATACATCGACAGCGCGATCTTGTCGGAGAAGAAGTAGCTCGCCATGTTCATGACAATGGAGAGGCCAAAGGCCATGACGAGGCCCTGCTTACCGCCCAGTGCCTGGCCCCCGAGCAGAAGTAGGCCGCTGAGCGTGCCGAGCAGAAGAACGGTTTTGATGGCATTCATGTGATGGAGCCCTTCATTTATATGATGTCATACGGCACAAGGAGTTTCGCCGTTCCCTAAACGAAACGGGGCGAGCCCAGCGGGCCCGCCCCTTCGCCATGACGGCTGACGCCGTTAGTTGTTGCTGATGGAGACCTTTACCGAGCGGGGCTTGGCCGCTTCGCGCTTGGCCACCTTCACCGAGAGAACACCATCCTTGTAGGACGCGTGGACATTTTCCGGGTCCACCGTCTCCGGCAGCGCAAACGCCCGGCTGAACGACCCGTAGGACCGTTCGATGCGATGGTAGCCCTTCTTCTGCTCTTCGTGCTCGAACTTGCGCTGGCCCTTGATGGTCAGAGTGCCGTTTTCGAGATGAACGTCGATGTCTTCCTGCTTCATACCAGGCAGGTCGACCGTGAAGGAGAGATCGTTCTCCGATTCCACCACGTCCACGGCGGGAGCCCACGGGCGAATGCCGGTCTCACCAGCCGGACGGTTGAAGGCCTCCTGGAATAGGCCCAGGCTGCGCGGAAAGTCTTCCAGTTCGTCCCAGAGATTGCGATATTTCACGAGTGTCATGGCTTATGTACCTCAGTTAGGGATTTCGGTGTTGCCACCTGACACAATCATATAATCTGCCTATTTGATAGTCAAGTAACTTTCGCATTTGTCCGTCATTATATGCGCCCAATACACTCAGATAAAAGCGAGCGGCCCGAACCCCTTTCGGGATCCGGGCCGCATATTATTGATTTGAAAGAGTGTCTACTCTTCGGCTTCGCCACCTTCGCGCATCGCTTTGAGGCGTTCCTCGCGGCGTTTGGCGCGGTCGGCGGCGCGCTTCACTAGCTCGGTTCCGACGAGCTCGATTTTGCAGAGCTCGGCGCCATCTCCCTTGCGGGGGCCAAGGCGGGTGATGCGGGTATAGCCTCCGTTGCGCTGGGCGAACTTGGCGCCGAGCTTGTCGAAGACCTTCTTCACGGAGTCGGGCGTTTGGAGGAACGCGGCAGCGCGGCGGCGCGCGGCAAGCGATCCATCCTTGCCGAGGGTGATCATCTTTTCCACGATCGGCTTCACCGCCTTGGCCTTGGGCACGGTGGTGATGGCGAAATCATGCTCGATGATCGAGGTGGCCAGGTTACGCAAAAGGGCCCGGCGGTGGCCGATGGGACGGCTGAGTTTATTTCCAGCTCTTCTATGACGCATTGCGGTGACTTTCTTTCGTGGACTACTCGCCGGCTTCCAACGGTTCGGCGGGTTCGTCGCCCAGGGCGACGGGCTGGCCCGTGGGCGAAATCAGCCGGCCCTGCGAGTCGAAGCGCATTCCGAAGCTGAGGCCCAGGCCTTGCAGGATTTCTTTGATCTCGTTGAGCGATTTGCGCCCGAAGTTCTTGGTGCGAAGCATCTCCGCTTCCGACTTCT
>CAYUZM010000367.1:0-6181 GCA_964449665.1 uncultured Solibacteraceae bacterium | reverse complement strand
CCTTCCCTCTTGCGCGCCCAGGTTGGCCGAGCGAAAGTCGAGTCCGCTGACCCCGGCCGGCCGCGCGCGCCCGGAGATAAACAACTCGTCGCTCGACTTCATGTGCCGCTTCAGCGCGACGCCGATGCCCAGCACAAAAACCAGGTAAGTGCAAAGGATGAGGTAGTCGACCGGGGCCAGCTCGATGCGGGGCATGTATTTTTGTGTCCGTTAAGCGGTTAAATTATATCCCAGGCCTCTTCGCACTCCTTTCATATTCCGCATCGGTTAACATCGTCACGTGCGCCTCCTCGCCGTTCTGCTTCTTACGCCCGGCTTGTTTGCCGCGCCGCCTGAATTTCAGCTTCGCGAGAGCGCCACGGGCGGCGTGACGATGAAGCACGTTGTCTATGTACCCACGCAACTCCGGCCCGGCCGGACCTATCCGTTCGCCGTTTACCTGCACGGCTACTGCCCGGAGTGCGTCACGCACGAACGCATTCTGCGCGAGAGTGGACTTCAGTTCTGGCATGGTTACGACCGCAACGTGCAGAAGGAGCCGACGTTTCTGCTCGCGCCCGTAGGCGGCGGGGAACGCTGGACCGCGCCCGCCCGCCGCGAGGCGCTGTTCGCCATCATCGACGGACTCATGAAGGAGTTCCCCATCGATGCCAGGCGCGTTTACATCATGGGCTTCTCCATGGGCGCGGCGGGCGTGTGGGACTTTCTACAGTTCCGCCCCGGCTTCTTCGCGGCGGCGAATCCGCAGGCCATCGGCGTGCGCGAGGTGAACGCCGCATTAGTGAAGGACACGCCAATCTGGGCCACCATCGGAAGCAACGACCAGCCAGCGCGCGTCGAACAACTCACCGCCGCCGTGGCCGCCATCCGTGCCGCCAATGGCGATTCGCGCGGCGCCGATACAAGCGTCATGGACGTGAACCCGCGCTTCACCGTCTTCCCGAACACGGGCCACGGCGAAGCGCAAGGCGCGACGCAGCGCATCCCCGGATTGCTTGACTGGTTCTACGCGCACGGAAAGTAATTCTCCACGTTCCGCGCAGGGCGCGCGTCACCCATGGTAAAGGAGTTCCCCACGCCATGAGAGCCTGCCTTTGTGCGACAAGCGCCGTCCTGTTTGCCGCCGCCGCATTCGCGCAACGCGACCTGCCGTCGTATGTGACGCGCGAAGTGACCTTTCAGCACGCAAACTCGGCCGAGCAGTACGAGGAGATCGCCATGGTTCTGCGCGGCGTGGGACAACTGCCGTTTGTGAACCTGATGGAAACCGCCGGGCGTATCTCCTTTCGCGGACCGCGTGAGGCATTGCCCGCATGCGAGTGGCTGGTGAAGCAGTTGGACCGGCCACGCCCGGCACAAGTACCCGCTGCGTCGGAGATCTTCCAGGGCGAGCCCCACCCCCACGGCGACGACCGTTTCCAGGTCTTCCATCTGGCCCACGCCGCAAACCCGCAACAGTTGCAGGAAACTGCCACCCTCCTTCGCCGCGTGGTGCTCTTGCGCTACGTCATGCCTTACACCGAAACCAAGGCCGTGGCCATTCGCGGCAACGAGGAGCAGATGAAGTTCGCCGCATGGCTTCTCGCTGAACTCGATCGCGAGCCAGGCAAAGCCACCACTACGGGAAGCGAGTACACCACTCGCAATCTCAAGTTTGAATACGGCGTGCGCGTGTTCGTTCTGCGACCCGCGACGATGGCGAACACCGATCTTGTGACCGAACTGCGCAAGGCCGTCGAAGGCTGGTCGTGGGTGCACGCCACCCTGCCCGGTGTCGTCGTGCAAGCCAATGCGGAGCGTATGGATACCGTGCGGAAGTTGATCGTGGAGCGCGGCTGGTAGCCGCTACTCCGCCACCGGTGCCGTCGACTGCCGGATGATGAGCCGCGTCTGCACGGGATACTCGCGGCCTTCGTAATTCGCCGACGAGATCATCTGCCACAGCGCATGAAACGCCGCCTTGCCGATGTCCTGGCGCGGAATCTGCACGCTGGTGAGGGCGGGCTGCGTGTACTCGGCGAAGGTAATGTCGTCGAAGCCCACCACCGAAAGCTGATCGGGCACCTTGAGGTTCCGGTCGAAGGCGCAGTGCAGCGCGCCGATGGCCGTCAAGTCGTTGCCGCCGACGATGGCCGTCGGCTTGGCGCTCGACAGCAGTTTCGAACAGGCAAAGTAGCCGCCCTTCACGGTGAAGTCGGAATCGATGGCGCCCGCCGGTTCGATGCCCAATTTGCCTGCGATATCGAAGAAGGCCTTCTTACGGCGGATGGCCGAGGGCAGATGCGGCGGACCGCCAAGGAAGCCGATGCGCCGGTGGCCGAGCTTCACCAGGTGATCGAGCGCCTCGGCGATGCCCTGCTCGTATTGAATGGCGATGTTGCTGATGTAGCGATCCACACGCGCCAGATCGAGATAGACGGCGGCGACCTTGCGGTCCTGTAGCATGGCGCTGATGGATGGATCGACCTGCGAAGTGAGCACGGCCACGCCCGGCACCTGCAAGCCCACCAATCGCTTCACCGAGTCGAGCGTGCGCTGCGTGTCGTAGTTGGTGTTCAGCACCAGCGCTTCCATGTGATGCAGGAGGGCCTGGTCCTGAAACGCCGCCGTGATTTCGGGGAAGAACGGATTGCGGATATCAGAAAGAATCAGGCCGAGGAGGCTCGAACGCCCCACGGCCAGATTGCGCGCCGCCGCGTTCTGCGAATAGCCCAACTCTTCGACCGCTTCCAACACCTTCTGCCGCGTCTCCGGCCGCGTGGTGCGAGTCTGGTTGAGAACGTGAGAGACGGTGGCGGTTGATACGCCCGCGCGCGCCGCTACGTCCTTGATGCTGACAGCCATGAACCTCCGGTTCGGGAGTGGCCGGCTACAGCGGGCTTACGGTTACGAGCGTTTCCTGACCCTCTTGGACGGCGAGAGGATTGCGTAGCGGACGTCCCAGTCCTTCAAAGGATACCTCCATTACGTCGCCCGCTTCCAGGCGCACGCCTTCGCCGAAACTGAACGCGCCCGCGCCGAAGAAGTGAATGTGCACATCGCCCGGCCTGCGGTGCGCGTCGAACTTGAAGTGATGGTGCTCCATGTTGGCGAGCGAATGGCACATGGCGGCGTCGCCGGTAAGCAGGGCTTTCTCCCACAGAACGGCGTCACCCCGGCGCACGGTCACATGGCCCGGCAATTTTTCGAAGCTCGCATCGACAACGAGTTCGGGGCCGACGGCGCACTCGCGCAGCTTCGACGAGGCAAGATAGAGGTAGTTCTTCTTCTCGAAGACGTGGTCGGAGAATTCGTTCCCCGCGGCGAAACCGAGTCGGCGCGGAGTGCCGTTCGCGTCGATCATGTAGATGCCCGCCGCTTCGGCTTCTTCGCCGCCGTCTTCGCTGAATTTTGGCACGGTGAGCGGATCGAGATGGCCGCGCAGAATCGTGCCCGTACCTTTGTAGAACCACTCGGGCGACGCGCCCACCTGCCCCGCCGCCGGACGCCCGCCGTCGACGCCCCACTGGTACATGACCATCGAATCGGTGGGCTTGGCTGTCGGATCGGCGTGCATCGCGTTGCGATTGGCCGCGCTCTGGCGATGCGTGAGTCCCGTGCCCGCCACCATGCAACGGGCGGGTTCGGCCGGGTGATCCATCGCCGGGAGCAAACGCCACTCGGAGGAGCCCGAGTGGACTTCGTCGTAAGGGAGCGTACGCGCGCCCGTGCCAGCACCCACGCCCGCCGCCTCGTGCGCCGCCGCGATGAGCCCAATGCCGCGCGTCAACGCCGACTCGGCGAGCGCGTAGGTGCTGTCGAACCCATCGAGCAACCGAAGCTGCGATCCATCGACAAGCGCCACCGCGCGGCCCTGGCGCGGATGGCGGAGTTGAACGAGACTGGTCATGCGAAGAACAGCATAGCGCGAGGGGGCGCCGTCGGCGACAATTGAGTTATCCACCATGGCGAATCTGAGCGAGATCGAAAAACTGCTTCCGTCGTTGTCGCCCGGCGAGAAGGCGCAGGTGCTCAAGTGGGTGGTTCAGGAGTTGGGCGATTCCTTCCCTGGAATCGACTCACGCGCCGATGTCTGCGGCGGCGAGCCGTGCATCGTTCGCACGCGAATTCCCGTCTGGCTGTTGGAGCAAGCGCGCCGCATGGGCACCAGTGAACAGGAGTTGCTGGCAGCCTATCCATCGCTCCGTGCCGAGGACCTGGTAAACGCCTGGGCCTTTGCCCGCGCGCACGCCGTTGAGATCGATGCCCGGATTCGTGAGAACGAGACTGCGTAGTGGTCCGCTTCAATTCGAACGAGAATTTGCCGTTTCAGGTGGTGCTGGAACTGCGCGCGCTCGGCCACGACGTGCTCACGTCTTTCGAGGCCGGAAGGGCAAATGCGGCCATGCCTGACGCGGACGTCCTGGCATTCGCGGCCGCCGAAGGCCGGATTCTCCTGACCAATAATCGGCGGCACTCTATCGCGCTTCACAACGAGCGAAGCGTTGATCACGCGGGCATCGCCGTATGCACTTACGATCCCGATCTCGCCGCTCAGGCACGGCGCATTCATGATGCGGTCGCAGGCGAGCCCGCGATGAAGGGCAAGCTGGTGAGAGTGAACCGGCCGGGGTAAAGCGATTTACCGCCGGTAGCTGAACACGTGTTTGCCCGTCTTGTCGATATACGCGAAGTTTCCTTGCGCGCGCGACGTAGTTCCGTCAATCAGGCGCACATGCGCCAGACCGTGGAAAAACCGGCTGGCCAGTGCAAAGGATTCCGGAATGACTCGCTTGCCCTCGGTGTTGATGTAGGAATAGCCTCGTTGATTTCTCACGACTGCAAGTCCGTCTGAAAACGGCTCGGCAAACGCCACGCGGATCTTGAGTGCGCCTGTCTTATCAATGAAGCCGACCTTATTGTCCCCGTCCACCAATGCCAGTCCATCCGAAAAGGAATGCGCCTTTCGGAAGGCGGGCCGAATCACGAAGGTGCCCCGCTTATCGATGAACCCCCAGAGCTTGCCGGCTTTAACGGCCGCGAGTCCTTCGTGAAAGTCCATCGCTCCCTCGAAGTTCCCTTTTATGACAATTTTTCCCGCTTTGTCGATGAAGCTCCATTTGCAGAACGTGCCGCCGCCTCCGTTACTCTCACGCTCGCTACCCGTACTTGGAACGCCTCTGGAGGATGCGCATGGATCAATGTGGCCGTAAGGGAAATAGGCGCATCCTCCGTCGGTCACCACCCGGGCAAGGCCGTTATGGAACGGCAGTGCTGCGGCGAACTGCCGCGGAATTGCGAATGTGCCAGTCCGATCGATATAGCCAGCTTTGCCAGAGATCTCAACAACCGCGAGGCCCTCCGAAAAGTGACTTATGCTTGCGTCGGGATAGCTCGGGAATTGAGGAGGGATCACGAAATTTCCAGCCTGGTCGATGAAGCCCCATTTCGACCGATCACTCTGGCGGGCCAATGCCAGACCTTCCGAAAAGTCTGACGTCTGAGAAAAGCCAGAGGTCAAGACCTTTTGGCCACGAGAGTTAATGAATGGGGCGCCGATAACCTTTAGCGAAAGCAGCCCGTCGTGAAACTCCTGGCCCCAGTTCCCGAACACGGGAAGTGTTGGGGCGACCACCACGCGGCCCGACGGATCTATGAAGCCCGCGCGACCGTCAACAACAATTCGAAACAGCGGGCTAGCTTTATCCGAAACGGGCATCCAAATTAGGCCGTCTGCTGCGCATCCGAGAAGTACCGGGACGGCGAGTAGTAGTCCTGCCAGCAGGCGCATTCTTTGAGACTACCCCACCAACTCCCGAATGACCTCTCCGCCCACCTGACTGAGCTGCTTCTCACGCCCGGCGTGCAGATAGCGCAGCCTGTTGTCGTCCAGGCCGAGTAAGTGGAGCAGCGTCACGTGGAAGTCGCGCAGCGGGTGCACAGCCTCAACCGCCGCGCCGCCGGTCTCGTCGGTCGCTCCGATAATCGCCCCGCGTGGAGCGCCGCCGCCGGCGAGCCAGACGGTCATCGCGTTGGCGTTGTGGTCGCGGCCCCAGGCTTCGCCGCCGCGGCGGATCCCGTTGTCCGGGCTGCGGCCGAATTCACCGGCGAAGACGACGAGGGTTTCTTCCAGCAGGCCGGTGCGCTTCAGGTCCTTGAGCAGGGGGGCGATGGGACGGTCGATGGCGGGGATGCGCGCGGC
>CAYUZM010000366.1:0-6191 GCA_964449665.1 uncultured Solibacteraceae bacterium | reverse complement strand
CTCTTCGCGGGCATGGAAGGCGAAGTCACGGAGGAAGAACTGGCCCAGGTCGAGTCGGAGTTCTTCGCCCGCGATGGCGCGGCCACCATCTCGCTGTGCCCCTACGCCGATGCCTCGCTGGTGAAACTCTTGGGCAAACGGGGCTATCGCATCTCCCATTTCGAACATACGATGCTGCGTGGCTTGAGCGATTGCGAAGGCCCCCCCGCGCCGGGCGTGCGCATGGCGGCGCGGGATGATTGGTCCGCGTGCACGGACGTGCTCTGCCATGCGTTCTTCCCCGCCGGTGACGCCCCGGATTCCGTGCGCGCCCTGTTCGGAAAGCTGTTTGGAGCCGAAGGCGCGGCCGTCTTCCTCGCTGCAAAGGGAGACGAGATTGCCGCCTGCGGAGGCGTCACCGTTACCGGCGATGTGGCCGTGCTCGCGGGCGATGGAACCGAGGCGGCCTATAGGGGAATGGGGTTGCAGAACGAGTTGATCCGGACGCGTTGCGTCTATGCGCGGGAGCGCGGCTGCGAACTGGCGATGAGCAGCACCGTGCCGGGAACCCCCTCGCAGCGCAACTATGAGCGGCAGGGATTCCACGTCGCCTACACCAAAGCCCTATTGACGAAGGAGCCCGGCGCGCCACAGTAAGTACGCCACGGCGATCACGAAGCCCGCCAGCGCCTTGTACTCTTCATTCCTCCGGTAGAGGCGGAACTGGAATCCCGCGGCCGGTCCATAGGGGACCGCCGTCGGCAGCAGCAGCGGAACCCGCGCCGCGTACGCTCCATAGTCCGGAAACAAATTCAGCAGATGTTGCTCTTCCTGTTCCATCACCGGATAGTAGACCAGCAGAAACACAACCGGGAACAGGATGGCGAGGAACAGGCTGGCCCCGGCCAGCGCAAGTCCCATCGCGGCGATGAGCGAGCCAAGGTACAGCGGATTGCGCGTGAAGGCGTACGGGCCGGAGACGGCGAGCGCTTCGTTCTTGGCAAGATGCCCGGCGGCCCAGGCTCGCAGCAGCAGGCCGAGCGCGGCGATCGGCAGCCCAATCATGAGCGTGAGCGGAACCGGCGTTGCAAAGTAAAGAAACGCCGCCAGCAGTCCAAACCCGGCTGTCACGCGCAGCCGCTGGACCACTTCCGCATAGTGTTTGGGGAACCAGTAGCGGCGCGTCATGCGCGAACTCCCGCCAGCGCCGCCGCCAGCGCCTCCAGCACACGCGCGGGCGTGATCGCGGCCAGGCCCGCGTCGGGTGCCGCGGTGCGCTGATACGTCACCAGTGATGTGGGATCGCGCAGGACGGAAATCGTATCGCAGTACGGACCGTTGCGCGCGGGGTCCGTCGGTCCGAACAACGCCACGCCGGGTTTGCGCAACGCCGCGGCAAGATGAAGCGGGCCGCTGTCCAGGCCAAGCACGGCCGTGGCGCGCCGCGTCGCGTCAATCAGCCCCGGCAGTCCGGAAATGTGGACCATGGCGCCCGGAATCCCCCGCAGCCGGGCCTCCTGCGCCTGAGCCCCGTTCACCACAAGCGGCAGTCCGAACTGCGCCTGCGTGAGCCCGGCCAGTTCGGCGTAGTGTTCGAGAGGCCACTGCTTGGAACCCCAACCGGCAAGCGGGCAGGCAAGCAGAAACCGGCCGGGAAGGGCACCCTCTTCCACGCCCTTCGGAATCGGAAACTCGATGCGTGCGCGCGGGGCGGCGACATCACGGGCCAACGCGTAGGTGGCGAGTTCGACGTGCTGCTCCACAATGTGGCGCGAGGCGGGCGTAAAGGTTCTCGAATAGAACAGCGCGGCTATCGGCTCGCGCGCGGCTTTGCGCGAATAGCCGGTAATGGCGGCGGCGCCCGCGAGCCACGCGGGCAAGGCCGATTTGATGAGCCCTTGAAAATCGATAATCAGGTCGTAGGAACGCGCGCGAAGCTGGCGAAGCGTGGAGAAGGCGCCGCCCAAATCGCGGCGGTCGAACGGAACCGCCTCGTTGATGTGCGGGTTGCCTTCCAGCAGCGGGTGCCAGCGTGGCTCGGCGAGCCAGTCGATCCTCGCCTGTGGGCAGTTTTCGCGAATCGTGGCCGCCGCGGCGAGCGTGTGGAGAATGTCCCCGAAGGCTCCCAGCCGCACGATCAGAATGCGTTGCGGGGCCATCAGGAAGTTTGCGGCGGGTGTGCGGAACGCTCCGCCGGCGCCGCCTGCGCGTGGCGCGAGTGAACGTGCCGCGTGAGAGCATCGCGGCGCGCCAAATCGGCCGTCTCTTCCCGCAGCAGACGGCCCGCCGGAAGTGAGGCCAGCACGGCGTCCACACCCTCCGGCGGCGGCAGCGCGATGCAGCGAACGCACGCAAGCGAGGCCACTAGCTCGGCGCGCGCGCCGGCGGGCAATATCGCGTCTGGCGGATCCGTGATTAAAACAAAAAGCGGTCCGTGCGTTTGGGCCAGTTCGGCCAGTCGCCGCGCGTGGGCCGAGGTAATCGGATCGAAGTGGCCGGTGACCAGCGGCGCCCCGGCCGCATCCAGCAGCGCGCGCGCGTCGCTCCAGGCCATAATCTTGCTGCGGGTGTCCAAGTTCCCTATTTGAGCAGTTCCAGGGCCGTGCGCGCTACTTCGCCGGCCTCGACCCGCGTCATGCAGCGATGGTCGATCGGGCACTCGCGCAGCTTGCACGGGCTGCACTCGACGGCGTGGCGTACGATGCGCGTGTGCGCGCCCACCGGGCCAGTGCCGATGTGGTCCGTCGGTCCGAACACGGTCACCGTGGGGACGCCAAGCGCATAGGCAATGTGCATCGCGCCGGAATCGTTCGTCAAAAAGAGGCGGCAGCACGCGGCGGCGTCGATGAACTGCCGCAGCGTCGTCTCCCCCGCAAAGTTGTGTACCGCCGCGACGTGCGGAGCCAACTCCGCGCGCACTTGCTCACAAAGCGCTCGTTCGCTGGCCGAGCCAAAAATGGCGACCGAAAGATCCCGGGCACGCGCAACCTCCCGCGCGGCCGCGGCAAACCGCTCCGGATACCAGCGCTTGGCCGTGCCGAACGCGGCCCCGGGACTGATGCCGAGCACACCCGCCGTCAGGCCGTGCGCGGAAAGAATCGCCGCCCCCGCCGCGCGCGCCTCGGCCACGCCTTCCAGATAGGGCGCGGCTTCGGCCGGAAGCGCGTCGAGCCATCCCGCGCGCCGGATGAGTTCCAGGTAATAAAAGGTCTCGTGCTCCGGAATCTCGCCGGGCTTGGGCCGCGCGATCGCGCGCGTGAGCAGAACGCCGCGCCCGTCGCGGGCGTAGCCGATACGGTTGGGAATGCGCGCCAGGAAGGCGACCGCGGCCGTCTCAAACGAGTTCGGCAACAGAAGCGTCGTGTCGAACCGGTGTGCGGTGAGCGCGCGCGCCGCGCGCCATTTGTGGCCCAGGTCCTTGCGGCCGGGCGCCGGCGTATAAGGAATGACCTCGTTCAGCCACGACTCGCGGCCATACAGATCGGCAACCCATGGCTTGGCCAGAATCGCGATATGGGCTTCGGGAAACCGGGCGCGCACGAGACGCAATGCGGGGAGGCTCATAACGGCGTCGCCGACCCAGTTCGTGGCGCGGATGAGGATGCGCGTCGGGAGGTGCACGGACGATCTCATGCTAGCAGGCGTTTCCAGTGCCGGGCCTCTCGCCCGCACGTGCCCGGTGAACCATGCGGGCTAAAATGGCATTGGTGACTCCCGAACAACAGAGCCAGTTGGATGAGTTGGGTTATACGGTCCTGCCTGGCTACATGCCGCCGGCTTTTCTCGCCGAGGTGCGCGCCTGCGTGCTTCGCTTGTTCGAAGAAGAAGGCGCCGCCGCCGGGAGCGAGTTCCGGCAGGAGCCGGGTTCGCTGCGCCTGGCGAATCTCGTGGACAAGGGCGGCGTGTTCCAGCGCATCGCGGGCGACATGGCGGTCCTCGAGCTGGTGAGTCACGTTCTGGGCGGGAACTACAAACTGAGCAGCCTGAATGCGCGCTCGGCGAATCCGCGAAACGGCTCCTCGCAGCCCCTCCACGCCGACATGGGCGCGATTGCCGACGAGCGCGGCTATTGGGTTTGCAACACCGTTTGGATGATCGACGATTTTCGCGAAGACAACGGCGCCATCCGCGTCGTGCCGGGTTCCCATCTGTGGAAGAAGTTGCCGCAGCAGGTGTTGAGCGAGCCCGCCGCGCGGCATCCCGATGAGGTCTTGGTCACCGCTCCGGCGGGCACCGTCGTGGTCATGAATGCCCATGCCTGGCATGGCGGAACCGAAAACCGGACGGACGCGCCGCGATGCGCGCTCCATTCGTTCTATGTGCGGCGCGATCAGCCGCAGCAACAATATCAGAAGAAATTGTTGCGGGCCGAAACGCAGGCCGCGCTCTCGGCGCCGATGCGCGAACTGCTCGCCATTGACGACCCCTTGAACGACCGCGTGACCGCCGGCAACGAAAGCCGAAGCGGATTTTTGAAATAGGAGTTTCATGGGCGAGTACTTTACGCGGGATGAATTGACCATTCGGCGCGCGGAGTGGAAGCATGCCGGCAGGAAGGTGGTGTTCACCAACGGCTGCTATGACCTGCTGCATCCGGGACATGTCCGCCTGCTCGAAAATTCGCGCTCGCTGGGCGACGTGTTGATCCTCGCCTTGAATACCGACGCGAGCGTGGCGCGCTATAAGGGCCCCAGCCGGCCGTTGATGCCGGAGGCCGAGCGCATTGCGCTGGCATGCGCGCTGGAGGCCGTCGACGCGGTGACGCTGTTCGACGAGGACACCCCGCGCGAGTTGATTGCCAAGGTGCTGCCGGACGTGCTGGTGAAAGGCGCCGACTGGTCGCATTTCATCGCCGGTCGCGAAGAGGTGGAGGCCGCCGGCGGCGTCGTGCACGCGCTGCCCCTCGAGCCCGGTTACTCGTCCACCAACATCGAAAAAGAGCTGCTGCGGCGCCGGCCGTGAACAACACCGCCATTCGAGATCTGCTGGCTTCCGCCGGTCGCCACCCGGCGTTCCAGGAACTGGTGCGTTCGCTGGTCAAAGGCGATCACGGGCCGTTCCGCTTAGAGGGACTGACGCCGACGGCCAAAGCGCTCTACCTCACCCTGCTGTGGCAGAGCGTGGAGCGACCGCTCCTGGTGGTCACCGAAGGCAGCAAACCCGCTGAGACGCTGGCCGAATTGGTGGAAACATTTTTTGGCCTCATTGTTTCCGGCCGCGAGGACCACCGTCCGCAATATCTGCCCGCCCTCGACGTGCTCCCGTGGCAGAAACTCTCGCCGCATTCCGAAATCAGCGAAAAGCGCGCCGTCGCGCTGTACCGCATGAGCACCGGCGCGGCGTCCATCACCATCGCGCCCGTCGGCGCGGCCATGCTGCGCGCCGAGCAGCCCCAGTTCTACCGGCAACTCGCGCTTGAGTTGCGGTCGGGCGACGATATCGCCATCGAGGACCTCCTCGCGCACCTGGACAGCATCGGCTATGAACGGCGTGAGCCCGTCGAGATGCGCGGCGAATACTCCGTGCGCGGCGGCATCGTCGATGTGTTTCCCGCCGAGGCCACGCGGCCCGTTCGCATCGAGTTCTTCGGCGACACCGTCGAATCGTTGCGCGCCTTCGATCCCCAATCCCAACGTTCGGTGCTCAAGATCAGCGGCGTGCGCCTGCTGCCGCTCACCGAAGTCCCGCGGTCCCATGAGTTGCTGCGCCGCATCGGATCGCCGTCCGGCGAGGTCTATCCCGGCTGGGAGTTCCGCGTGCCGGAAGAACGGCCGCGCGAGGCGACGATTGCCACGTTGATGGACGATGCGATCGTCATTGTCGATGAGCCGGAGTTGTCCAAGGCCGCCGCCGAGCGCATGTGGAAGCGCATCGACGAACCGGACCGCGAGTCTCCCATCGAGCACGGCAAAATCTACCTGCATTGGGAGCAGTTCGCCGAATCCATCGGCGCGAACACGCGCGTCGATCTGACCGAATTGGCGATTGGCCTGGACGCGCCCGCGCCGCCACTGCGCATACCCGCACGGCCTTCCATGGCCTTTCACGGAAACATGCCCGTCGCCGTCGCCGAGGCCCGTACGTTGGTCGAAAGCGGCAATCGCGTGTTGTTCTTCGCGGCCAGCGTCGGCGAAATCGAGCGCTTGGCCGACATCTTTCAGGAGTATTCGGTCCCATTTCAACTGGCGCTCGATCCTAACGACGCCGCCTCG
>CAYUZM010000365.1:0-6193 GCA_964449665.1 uncultured Solibacteraceae bacterium | reverse complement strand
TGCTCGCGTTGCCGCGCACCGGGCCGTCCAGCCGCTGCAGGTTGCAGTTCACCACCCAGATCAGGTTGTCCAGCTTCTCGCGTGAACCGAGCGTGATCGAACCGAGCGTCTCGGGCTCGTCGCTTTCACCGTCGCCGACAAAAGCGAACACCTTGCGGTCGGTAGCAGGAATCAGGTTACGGTTCTCCAGGTAGCGCATGAAGCGCGCCTGGTAGATGGAGTTGATCGGTCCCAGGCCCATCGACACCGTCGGGAAGCTCCAGAAATCGGGCATCAACCACGGGTGCGGATAGGAGGAGAGGCCCGGATGATCGCGCAGTTCGTGGCGGAAATTCTTGAGGTGCTCTTCGCTCAGGCGGCCTTCCAGAAACGCCCGCGAGTAGACGCCCGGCGAGGCGTGGCCCTGGTAGTAGAGCAGGTCGCCCGGAACGCGCGTGCCCGCCGCGTCGATCGAGCCGCGGAAGAAGTGGTTGAAGGCAACCTCGCTCAACGTCGCCAGCGAAGCGAACGTCGAGATGTGGCCGCCAATACCGTCGTCGTACTTGTTGGCCCGCACTACCATCGCCGCCGCGTTCCAGCGGATGGCGCTCTTGATGCGGCGTTCGATCACCCGGTCGCCCGGATAAGGAACCTCCTCCTCCACCGGAATCGTGTTGACGTACGGCGTGGAGGGTTTGACGGGTGAACTGACTCCGAGCAGGTAGGCCCGGTCCACTAGTTCCTGGAGAAGCGCTTTGGCGCGATCGGGACCGGCAAGGTCAATTACCTCGTCCAGTGCTTCCAACCACTCGCTTGTCTCCTGCGCGTTTGCGTCGCTGCTGATCTCTTCCTTCGTTCTGAGCATGGCTTAGCGGTAGCTTCCTCTGTGCGCACTTTGGGTTTGTATCACCAGTGGTGGTTCCAAGGGGATCGGCGATGGAGTGCGCTCACTTCAGAGTACAGTTTCCCGGATGGTGGGCGCAATCCGCCGCCCGCTCACCCCAGCCCTTCGGCTGCCGCGCGGCCGCATTTCCGCTGGCCCGCCGCGGCATCTCCGCTCGCACTCCGCTGCCCCTCCACCACCTCGCCGCTGCCCTTCCGCCATCCCGCGGCCGCACTTCGGCCACCCCTCCGCTAAAACGCCTTCTCAAACGCCGAAGCGAAACGGTTCAAATCGGGCAGCGTGCCGCGCATGGTTTGCATGACGATAAAAAATCGGTCGTCGTTCATCACGATCAGCCCCGGCGAGGCGCGGTTCTTCTGCACCAGCTCAAAGGCGTCGGCTGAAGTCTTCATCTCGTAGAGGAACACAGTCGGGTCCGACGGGCCGCTGTATTCGGCCTGCCACCAGCTCACCAGCCCCTGTTGCAGAATCGTCTGCGTCGCGTTGGTGGCCGCCAGTTGCACCTTCGTGCGCAGCTTCCAGCCGCCGGGCACCTCCTGCGGAAAGTCGATCTTCTTCTCTCCCCCACAGGCGGCCAGCGTTGCCGCCAATACGCCCGCCAGCGCCAGCAAAAGATTGTTTCGTTTCAGGCCCATCGGTTCCCTATGATAAAACGGGGTGGGTAATCCGCCCCCTCCCGCATGGCCAAATACAAATCTGTCCGCAAAGATGGCAAGAAAGCCAAAACCGCCTCCAACACGCGCGGCCTGGTCAGTTGCATCACCGTTCTGGTGCTCGGCTTCGCGCTCTTCTTCCTGCTGTTCTATGCCATGCTGAAGAATTCCTGAAGCAGCCCCATTCATGCGATCCGACCAACGTCAACCCAATCAAATGCGCCACGTGCGCATCACGCCGAATTATCTGGCAACGGCCGAAGGCTCGGCCATCATCGAGTTCGGCAACACGCGCGTGCTCTGCGCGGCCACGATTGAAGAGTCCGTGCCGCCCTTCCTGCGCGGCGCGGGCAAAGGCTGGGTGACCGCCGAGTATGCCATGCTGCCCCGCGCCACCAGCACGCGCACGCCGCGCGAGGTCGCCAAAGGCCGGCCCACCGGACGCACGATGGAGATCCAGCGCCTCATCGGCCGCTCGCTGCGCGCCGTGGTCGACATGGAAGCGCTGGGCGAGCGTAGCCTGATTCTCGATTGCGACGTACTGCAGGCCGACGGCGGCACGCGCACCGCCGCCATCACGGGAGCGTGGATCGCCATGGCGCTCGCCGTTCAGCAACTCGTCGCCTGCAAGGCCGTGGCGAAGAACCCCATTCTCGATCACGTCGCCGCCATCAGCGTCGGCGTCGTCGGCGGCACGCCCATGCTCGACCTCTGCTACGAAGAGGACTCCGGCGCCGAGGTGGACATGAACGTCGTGCTCACCGGCGCGGGCCAGTTTGTGGAGGTGCAGGCCACGGCCGAGAAGAAGACCTTCGACGATGCCGCGCTCGGCAGCTTGCTCGTGCTCGCCCGTAAGGGCATCGAAGAACTGGTCGCGCTGCAACACGCCGCCATCGCTGGATGACTCTCTACTGCGCCACCTCGAATCCGGGAAAGCTGCGCGAGTTCCAACTGGCGGCCGAACGGTTGGCGGGGTCCGATCTGCGCGTGGAAATCGTGCCTGGCCTGGCCGCGCTGGAAGCCCCGGAAGAGACCGGCGCCACTTTCGCAGATAACGCCGCGCTCAAGGCGATTTACTATTCACAGCACGCACCCGGGCCCGTCTTTGCCGACGACTCCGGACTCGCCGTCGATGCCTTGGATGACGCACCCGGCGTCTATTCGGCGCGCTACGCCGGCCCGAACGCCACAGACGGCGAGAACAACAAACTGGTCTTGGAGCGGATGTTCGCCGAGGAAAACCGCACCGCGCGCTTCGTCTGTGTGATTGCGCTCGCCGATCGCGGGCGGCTTGTGGAGACCTTCACCGGAACCGTGGAAGGCGAATTGCTCGAAGCCCCGCGCGGCACCGGCGGATTCGGCTACGACCCGCTGTTCTTCTACCCGCCGTTTGGCTGCACGCTCGCCGAAGCGACCGCCGAACAGAAACTCGCCATCAGCCACCGCGGGCAGGCGCTTACTGCGCTTTTCCGTTTCGCCGCAACTTGGCAAACTCGCGCCACGCCATGACGCCGATGAGCGTCTTGCCGTCTTCGATCTTGCCCTTGGCGATCAGTTCGCCCAGCGTCGTCATCGAGAACCACTTGCTGGTCAGGCGCTCGTCGCCGTCGGGTTGCTTCTCGCCCGCCTGCAACCCGCGCACGACATAGACGTGCATCTTCTCGGAGAGGAACCCGGGGCTTGGATAGAAGCTGGCGATGCGTATCCAATCGCGGCCGCGATAACCGGTCTCTTCCACCAGTTCGCGCTTGGCGGCGTCGAGCGGACGTTCGCCCTTGTCGATCCGTCCGGCGGGCAGCTCCCACAGATACTTCCCTGCCGCCAAACGATATTGACGCACCAGCAGAATACGCCCGCGGCTATCCACCGGCAGCACCACCGCCGAGCCGTGATGGTGCACAATCACGCGCTTGATCTCATAGCCCTCCGGATCGACGGCGCGCTCCAGCGTGACACGCAGAAACTCACCTTCGTAACAGGGCAACGATTGCACGGCGGTCGGACTCTTCCTTTTCATTACTTTGGTGGGGCCTGCTCGCAGATGTTCTCAATTTAACCATTGCCGCGCAGCGATCCGAGGAACTCGGCCACCGGACGGGTGTTCAGAACGTCGTCCCGCTCCAGCCATCCCCGCCGCGCCATCGTCACGCCGTACCGCATGTTCGCCAAGTGTTTCACGTGGTGGGCATCGGTGGAGATGACGAACTTGCAGCCCTTCGCCTTGGCAATGCGGATGAGCGGGGCGTGCAGGTCAAGGCGCTCGGGGCTCGCGTTGATCTCCATCGCCACGCCGCGGCGCGCGGCTTCGGTGACAATGCGCTCAAAGTCGTAGACGTAGGCGTCGCGGTGCAGCAGCACGCGGCCTGTCGGGTGGCCCATGATCTTCACGTACGGGTTCTCGATGGCGGCGAGCAAACGGTCCGTCATCTCGGCGCTCTCCAGGTTCATGTGGCTGTGCACGCTTGCCACGACGATATCGAGCCGGCTGAGCGCGTCGTTGTCGAGATCCATCTTGCCGTCGCGCTTGATGTCGCACTCCAGACCCGACAGCACGCGCACCGGAAGCGCGGACTGGTCCATCGTGCGGACCTTCTCGGCGAAGCGGATGGCGCGCGCTTCGTCCAACCCGTTGGCCATGGCGAGCGCCTTCGAGTGATCGGTGATGGCGATGTAGCCGTAGCCGCGTTCGGCGGCGGCGGCGGCCATCTCTTCGAGCGAAAAGCGGCCGTCGCTTTCGCGCGTGTGCATATGCGCGTCGCCGCGTATGTCGGCGAGTTCGAGCAGCGTGGGCAAGGTGCGCGCCGCGGCGGCGTCGATCTCCCCCTGGTTTTCGCGCAGTTCCGGGGGAATCCAGGCCAGACCAAGCGCTTCGTAGATCTCCTCTTCCGTCGCGCCGGCCACGCGCTCGCCGCCTTCCACGCGCGCGAGGCCATATTCGTTCAGCGTGTAGCCCTGCTTCAGCGCCAGTTGCCGCAGCGCGACGTTGTGCGTCTTCGATCCCGTGAAGTAAAGCAGCGCCGCGCCGAAGCTCTCCGTGGCCACGCCGCGCACATCCACCTGCAAGCCTTCGATGCCGACCTTCGCCGAAGCCTTCGTCTCGCCATGGCCAAGGATCTCGCCCACGCGCGGATGCTTCACGAACTTATCGAGCGCGGCCTTTGCGCCCGGCCCGGTGACGAGCAGATCGACGTCGCCCACGGTCTCGCGCCCGCGCCGCAAGCTTCCGGCCGCCACGGCGCGCTCAATGCCCTCAACGTCGCCGAGATAGGCCGTGAACTCCTCGGCGATCGCCGTGGCGAAATTGATGTGGAACCGCCCCGTCGATTGCCGCAGGCTGGCGATGCCTTTGAGGATCTTTTCTTCGAGCTTGGCGCCCATGCGCGGCAACTCACGCAGCTTCTGTTCCTTGCACAGACGCTCCAGATCGTCGAGCGTGGTGACGCGGAAGTGGGCGATCAGTTGGGCGATGGTCTTCGGTCCGAGCCCGGAGATCTTCAGCATCTCGAGCGCCGTGGGCGGATACTTCTCCATCAGCTCGTCGCGGCGTTCGAACGAGCCGCGTTGCTTGATCTCCAGCAGAATCGCGGCGATGCCCTTGCCGATACCGGGGATATCGGTGAGCTTGCGCGCCGGGTCGGCCATCACGTCGTCCACACGTTCGGGATAGCCCTGCAGCGTGTCGGCGGCGTTGCGGTAGCTGCGGATGCGGAAGCCGTCTTCGGCGGCGATTTCCATCAGGTCGGCCGTTTCGGCGAGCAGGCGGGCGTATTCGAGATTTTCCATGCGAAATTCCATTTTCGCCGCTCGGCGCGTGAGCCGTATGGGGGGCGGCGGTGACGTGCTCGGCGCGTGAACCTTGCAGGTGGGCGGCGCGACGCACTCGGCGGCCCGCCGTGCAGGGGCGGCGCTGACCCGCTCGGCGCGTAAGCCGTGCAGTTGGGCGGCGCGACCCGCTCACCGCTCCGCTGTGCCCGCGCGCCGCTTGACACTATATTGGAATCCAATATACTTGTGACAAATATATGGAAGGCACTTCGCTCTCACCCGCCGCGTTTCAGATTCTCGTCGCCCTCGTCGAGGGGCCTCGCCATGGCTACGCCATCATGAAGGACGTCGCCGAGGCCACCAACGGCGAGGTGCGGCTCAATCCGGGCACGCTCTACACGACCATCCGCAAGCTCGTCGAAGACGGCTTCATCCGCGAGACGGAGGCGCCCGCTCGCGACGCCGATTCCGACGAGCGCCGCCGCTACTACGCCATCACGCCCATGGGCCGCCGCGCGGCAAAAGGCGAATTCGAGCGCTTGCGCGGCGTCGTGGAACGCGCGGCAAAGCTGATGTTGAAAGCGGCGCGGTAGGCGGAGACGGCCGATGCGGATCTGGAACTGGCTTGTCCGGCTCTATCCGGAGGAGTTCCGCCTCGAATACGGCCGCGACCTGCTTGACGATCTGCACGAGCGCTCGCGCGAAGAGCACGGACCAAAGTTCTACGTAACGGCGGCGCACGATGTCGTCCGCACCGCATGGAAGGAGCATTGCCGCATCATGATTCGAGACTTCGTTCATAGCGTCCGCCGCATGCTGGCGCACCCCGGCACGGCGTTGATCGCCATCCTCTCGCTGGCGCTCGGCATCGGCGCCAACACGACGATGTTCA
>CAYUZM010000364.1:0-6199 GCA_964449665.1 uncultured Solibacteraceae bacterium | reverse complement strand
TTGCCGCCTGCGCTTGACGGCGAGTTCAACCGAGAGCGGGGCGTCGACCGCACCGCTGAGGAGGTGGGTTCCGGGGGCCAGCGCCGGATCCATTTGCACCTGCACGTTGTAGGTGCCATCGGTGTCCTGGCTGGCCAGCAGGACGGCGAGCGTCTGGCCGTTCACCTGCACCTTGAGCCGCGACAGGGCAACTTCGCCGCCCAGATCGCCGGTGCCCGACACGACCACCGTGACCACTTCGCCCGGCCGCGCCGGACGCGTGTTGTCGATCTTCGTGCCGCCCGAGTACACGGCCGCGATCGACGGCGGCGGGAGATCCACCGAAACCGCTACCGGCGGCAGTTCATCGCCATTGACCCGGACCCGCAGCGCCGCCGGGCCCGCCGGCGTGCCCGATGGGACCGTGAACGTCAGAATTCCGCCGGCCAGAGCGGCCGACTGCACCGGACTGCCGTTCAAGGTCACCTGCACGGTTCCCGATTCCGAGGCCAGTCCGCTCACCTGCGCCAGCGCGACCGAGCCCGGTACCACGTCCGTCCGGCCGGAGCCCGCTTCGGTGACCGCGCCGCGAATGGTCGCCCGGGCGCCCGGCATCACTTGCGCGCCTTCAGGCAAGCCCGTCGTTCGCAGGCCGTTCACCACGGTCACCATCAATCCGCCCGGCGTGGCGTTGGGGGCCACCACCACGTTGGCTACGATGCGATTCGGCCCGGTCACCCAAAGCCGGCGCACCACGGCGTCGGCAGAACCGAAGGCGAGCGCCACTTGACCGCTTTGGAAGTTGGTTCCGCTGCCGAGAATCTCGACCATCGTTTCGGTGCCCGCGGCGAGCACGCTGGGCGTCACCGTGAAGGCGGGCACATCGGTGGCCGCCAGTTCGAAAGGCGGCGGCTGGTTGCCCTGCAGGAAGAGGCTACTCTGGCCGTCGCGGTTGAGAGCGACGACGGTGGCGCGATGCCCCGGCATGGCGGCCGGGGCGCTCACCACGAGACCTGTCGCCGCGTTGAAGCTGCGCGTGGCCGCCACGGCGCCATCAAAAAGGATGCGCGTTTCGGCGGTCAACCCCGTTCCGGCGATGCGCAGAACCGGATTCCCCGCGCCGTCCACTTCGGGCGTAATGGAGGCGATCGAGGGCGGCGTGCGATTCACGATGCGGAAGCCGCCGGGCAGCACATAGAGGTCGTCGTTGGAGTGAAAAACCAGATGCCGGCTGCCCTCCCCCGGGAACGGCGCAAGGCTGAAGTCGGCCGTGATGTAGCGCGCATCGGACGGATAAGGCCGGATGCTTCCGGGCGCGATCACGGCCGAGCCACCGATCACGCTCATGCGAACGCCCGGTGTGACGCCCGAGGCGTTGGTCAGGCCGACGCCCGCGGCGATGAAGTAGTTCCGCCCGCCATAGGTATTCAGGAAGGCAGGCTTCACGGCGACGGGTCCGGGATAGCTGTAGGTCTGCACGGCGTAGATGGCCGGCGCCGCGCGGCGGCGTACGTCGAAGTTAATGCCGTCTACCTGCGAACCGGCGCCGACGGTGATGATGGTGGCCTGCGCGGCGTCCTTCACGCCGGGGTAGAACACCGTGTCGAACGAGCCGCTGGCGGGAATGAAACGGCCCTCCAGGTCAGACGGCGGCGTGATGTTGGCCGGGAAAGACTCCACCGATAACTGCGGCGGCAGCGGATGCGCATACAGATAGTAGGAGCCCGGCGGCAAGCCTTGCAGCAGAAAGGTTCCGTCGGGATTGGTGAGCGCGCTGATCGCCGAACCGTCGGGCGAAAGCGCCACGACGCTGGCCAGATTCATCGCCTCGGCGCCCGCGGCCACGCGGCCCGTGATGGTTCCCGTGGTGGCCAGATAGCCCGGGGCGGGATAGAGCAGAGAGATTCCGGCGACATCGTCCGGGCTGAGCGGGCTCGCCTTGGTCATGGCGCGGGTGATCTCGGTCGACATGGCGCTCGAGGTCAGCGTGTGCTGCAAACCCAGAGTGTGGCCCAGCTCATGGACCATGGTGAGGAAGAGCGCCTCGGTCCAACTGGGGCGGTCGGTCAGATCGCGCCGCATGATGACAGTGGAACGCTGGATGGGAATGAACGGTCCATTGGGCCCGTTAGTCACCGTACCGCGAGCCGTTACGCCGCCGGCGGCCACCAGGCCCGGGGGCACTTCGTCGAACACCACTTCCACGACCGGTGAGCTTTGGAAGGCGCCGGGCTGGGCGAAACCGCCGAAGGCGAGGCGCAGTTCCGAGGTCGCCACATCGTTCCAGGCCTTGGCCGCCAGCCGCAACTGGCTGCCGATGGCCTCAATGCTGTCGCCCGGGGCCACGGCCGCCGGACCCGTTTCGCTGACGATGAAGAAGACGGTCTTGTTAAGCAGGGCGTCGAGATCGAACTTCTCGGGGATGGGCGTGAACGGCCCCTGCCGCGACACGAAATGGACAAAGTGATAGTAAGCTTGTGCGCCGGCCGCCAGTGCCAGAATCAGTGCCGCCGCTCGCAAGCTCCGGAGCATCTTACTCGCCGCTCCCTTGGGCCGGGCCGAGCGCGGACTTGAGTTTTTGCCTCAGCTCGAACAGGCTCATCCGCACCGGGACGTCTCCCACTTCCACACCCCGGTCGTCGAGCATGGTTTCCGACGTGGCCGCACGCTGCATCTGCAGGTTGCCCTTGGCGTCGAGTTTCACGTCGAACGCGCCTTGCGAAAATCCGATGACCTGCCGGTTCCCGCTCGTGCCCGCCCACAGGAAGAGAACGTATTCGCTGCCCACGGCAAGCGCGGGGGCCCCGGAAAAGGTCTGCCGCAGATTGCCGCTGCGCCCGCCCGGAATCCAGACCTCGACGGTCTGCGCTGTGGCGCCTTTCCAGCGCTCGGTGACTTCCACGCGGGCGAGGGTGTAGAGAATCGAGCCTTTGGTGGAAACGCCGAGGGTCATCACGCGCCCGCGGACGATCTCGGTGGACTTTTCGATCATCTCGTCCATGGAGAGCCGCTGCAGGGTGGCCGCGCGGCCGGGACCGGCGGTCAGTGCACCAGCCAGCACAAGTACGGCGGGAATGATTGGGCGTGGCATGGTCTGGCCATTGAGGAGCATCCCAGGGGCCAATCGTGCGCATTCAATTCAAAAGACTTAGCGCACGCTGCACAGTGTGAGGCGGGTCACTAAGACACAGGTGTTCCCGCGCCGTCTCACTCCGGCCGCGCGATGGCCATTTCGCGCCGCCTGGGGGTGCCCGTACGGCCTTCGTGCGCCAGCCGCCAGATGGTTTCCACGTCATGGGCCAGGGTCAGCGGATTAAACGGTTTGCCGATGACGCCGGCGACTCCGAGGCGCCAGTACTCTTCCTGTTCGTCGACGGTCACGCTGGCCGTCATGAACAGGACGGGAATCTCCCGCAGTTCGGGGTTTTCCTGCAGTTCCCGCAGCGTGGACAGCCCGTCCATGCCCGGCATCATCACGTCGAGCAGGATGAGATCCGGCCGCCACGAGGCCGCCTTGCGCAAGCCTTGTTCGCCGCCGTTGCACACCGCCAAGTCATACGCACCCACAACCTCCAGCGCCAACTTCACAATTTCCAGAACGTCCGCGTTGTCGTCGATGCACAGAACACGGCGTAATTGCCCTCTCATGAACGGAGTCGCTCCCTTCAGCGCACCCCGCTTGGATGCGCCATCTACCTCATCGGACAATACCCGGGGGGCTTGAGGAGTTTTTTGAGGGGGTTCTAAGGTTTTTTTGCGGCCACCGGTGCTTCGTTCAGTTTGCGGCGACCGGCGCTTCGTTCAGATCGATGTAGAAGGTGGTGCCGCGTCCGGGCTCGCTGTCGAAGCCGATTTGCCCGCCCATGGCCTCCACCAGCGCACGGGCGATGCTGAGGCCAAGACCGGTACCGGCGGAGGAGCCGAGACCGCCCGCCTGCGCGAAGCGCTTGAACACCTGGTCGCGGAACTCGCCCGGGATGCCCGCGCCGTGGTCCTCGATTTCCACCCGCACCTTACCGCCTTCCCGTGTGCGCGCGCGGAGGGCGACCTCGCTGCCGGCCGGGGAGAACTTTGCCGCGTTCGACATCAGATTGGCCAACACCTGCATGATGCGCCCGGCGTCGCCGCAAACGGTCAGGCCGCGCGCCTCGGATTCGACCCGGTAGCAGACGCCGAACTTATCGCCGTAGGGTTGATTGGCCTCGACGGCGGCGCGCAGCAGTTCGTCCAGCTCCACCGGCCCGCAATCGACGGTCAGCTTACCCGCTTCGAGTTTTTCCAGGTCGAGGATGTCGTTCACGATCCGCACCAGCCGTTCGCAGTTGCGCTCGGCGATGACGGCGGTCGATTGGGCGCGGTCCGGAAGAACGCCCAACACGCCCGCCGTGATCAGGCCGAGCGCGCCGCGGATGGCCGTGAGCGGCGTGCGCAGTTCATGGCTCACCATGGCGACCAGTTCCCGGCTGCGGCTTTCGCGGGCGCGTTTGCGGCTCATGTCCCACAGCTCGACGGAAAAACCCATCAGTTCCCCGCCCCGCCCGCGCAGAGGCTGCACGAGCCCGCGCACGCCGCCCCACTCGGTTTCACACATTCCCTCGCGCGCGGCCTTGTCGAGAGCGCGCTCGGGCACCTCGGCCGCCGCGACCAGCATCGGCGCGGCCGCCTCGTTCCAACTGGTGAGCATTCCTACGTCGTCGAGTATGCAGATGGCAGACATGCCGCGGTTCCCGGTCCCTCTTTGCCTTATCGCCCGATTTGCGCCGAACACCGCAACGAACAGAAAAGTTGCCGCATACCGTAGCCACCAGTCCGCGCGAGGTGTATGCTCTCAGACCGCTTCGCGCACCCGCGAACGCGCGAAGCGGAAAGAGGAGAAACACGTATGAAGTTCATGGTGAGCTGGAAATTGCCCCAAGGAACCTACCAACCGGCGATCGAACGGTTTCTAGCGACCGGGGGAATGCCGCCCAAGGGCGTCAAGATGATTGGCCGCTGGCACGGCGCGAGCACGAAGGGCGTGGCCATTGCCGAGTCCAACGATGCCAAGGCAATCTATGCCTGGGCGGCGACGTGGGCCGATATGATTGAAATCGACGTGACGCCTTGTCTGGACGACGGCGAAGCCGCAAAGGTGCTGAAGTCGCTGAACCGCTGATTGGAGTGTCTGCTCGCGCCGGCGCGCGGCGTTCAGTCGCCCGCCGGTTTCGAGCCCGAATCTCCGCGCACGATCAACATGGGCACGGCCAGTTCGTGGCGGACGCCTTGGATGGTCTGGCCGAAGACGAGGTCCTTGAGGCCGCGGTGGCCGTGGGCGCCCATGACGATGAGGTCGGGGGCGACGCTGCGGGCGACGCGAACAATTTCGTCGCCGGGGTTGGCGGCGTGGCGGACGATGAGTTCGGCGTCGATGCCGGCGGCGCGGAGGCGGTCGAGGATAGCGCCGAAGTAGCCGCGTCCACTTTCGACCTCGGCGGTGGAGGCGATCTCGCCGTAGACCTGGCTGGTGACGCCTTCTTCGACGTGGACGAGCACCACCTTCGCCCCATGCACCTTAGCCAGGGCCATGGCGTGGCCGACGGCTTCGCGGTCGGCGGCGGTGTGGTCCAAAGGAACCAACAATGTCCGATATTGTGGTGCGGAGACCTCAGTAACTGGGGCCTGAGACTCGGGCACGGGGATGCCGGAACTGCCTAGTGTTCGCAGGCGTTCCGGGAGCCAAGGGTGGGCCGAGACCCAAACCAGGAGCGTGCCGAGCGCGACGGCGAGGGGTCCGAGAATGAGCCACAGCCAGGGTCCGGCGGATTCGATCCATTCACCGAATGTTTGGATGACGAGCCAGATGTTGAGGCCGACAATGATGGAGGCGGCAACCCAGGCCAGCACGCGGACCCAGGCGGCGTTGGCGAACTCGCCCATCACTTTGCGGTCGCTCGAAAAGTGGATGAGCGGGATGACGGCGAACGGGAGTTGCATGCTGAGGATGACCTGGCTCAGGATGAGCAGCTTGTAGCTGCCCGCCTCGCCGCTGATGTAGACCGTGATCGCCGCCGGAATGATGGCGAGCGTGCGGGTAAGCAGGCGGCGCAGCCACGGGCGCATGCGGAACTTAAGGAAGCCTTCCATGACGATCTGGCCGGCCATGGTGCCGGTCATGGTGGACGACTGGCCGCTGGCGAGGAGGGCGATGGCGAAGGCGGCGCTGGCGAGCGTGGTGCCGAGC
>CAYUZM010000363.1:0-6208 GCA_964449665.1 uncultured Solibacteraceae bacterium | reverse complement strand
CACGTTGGGGTGGCGCCGGAAGAGGGTGTCGAGGATGTCGTCGCCCACCCAGCCCCAGCGGTAGGCGGTCTGGGTGGAGCCGGGCAGGACGAGCACCCGGGCGTCGCCGGGCTGGTCCTCGATCCACGCCGCCGCCTCGCGCCAGTGCGGGGCGATGGCGGCCACCCCGCGGTCACGGTCGTAGCGCCGGCCCTGCCACAGGGGGATGGCCGTGGCCGGACGGGCGGGGCCTCGGGTTTGTCGAAAAAGCCGCGTTCGGAAATTTCTGGTCGGTTCGTTTGTTCTAAGAGGTCATCCGCGGCCGGCCAGTTCGTCGACCGTCAGGTCCGCTCCGAAGCGCTACCGAGCCGCGCGCGTCAGCAAGCGGACACACAAAATCACGCGGTCAGGGAACCAGCTTCCTAAACAGACGAAGGAAAGGACTACGTTGGGACGCTTGAAAGGCGATTGAACCACCAATCGTCAACTCAATTTCCGTCCCCGCTTTTGGGGCACTCCAGATCTCAAGCCTGGCGCCGATCTGATGCGCGCGTTCCCTCATTCCGGAGAGCCCGTAGTGGCCGGGGCGGCCCGCTTCCAGCAATTCGGGTGGAATACCTCGGCCATCGTCGCGAATACGCACCCGGAACATCCGGTCTTCATAGGCGAGCTCCACTTCAATTTGCTTCGCCTCGGCATGACGCGAGGCATTCCGGAGCGCCTCGCCGATGATGCGGTATGCTTCGTCGCGAATAATCGGATGCAGCTCTCGCGCTTTGCCTTCCACCAAAAGGCGGAACGCCGCTGAACCTTGCTTCGCCAACTCGTCGCCGAGCACCTGCACGGCCTGTTCGAGGTCATTCGTCGTTGTCGCCGAGCGCAGATCGTACACGGCGCTGCGTCCTTCTTCAATCGCTTGATCGGCCCGGTCGAGGCTCTGCTCCAGTTGGTGCTTGGCTTTGCCGGGCGGAAGCAAGTCGTTGACCACCTGCAGGTGCAGCATCAGCGCCTGGAAAGTCTGCAAAAGCGTGTCGTGCAATTCGCGCGCGATGCGCGTTCGCTCCGCCAGGCGCTCTTCGAAGCGAAGATTCATCGCGGCGTGAACGCGGGCCAATCGGTAGTGGAACGCGGCGTAAAGGGCCACGGCCATGAGGAACAACGCAATCAGGCGGAACCACCAGGTTTCAGATAACCTGGGCTCTACCTCCAAAAGGAGGCTTGCCGGCGTTCCGTTCCACAACCCCTGGCTGTTGCTTGCCATCACGCGAAATGTGTAGCCGGCGGGAGGAAGGTTCGTGTAGGCCACTTCCCGCGTTTCCGTCGGCTGGCTCCAATCGCGATCGTAGCCTTCCAGCAGGTAGCGATACCGAACGTGCCCGGGAAACGTCAGGCTCACACCCACGAAGTGGAAGACCACGCGATTGCTACTCGACTTGAAGCGCACCATCGGTTCCGTATCCACCGGCCGGCCATCCACCGCGGCCGCTTCGAAGGTCACGATCGCTGGTGCAAGCGCGGAGGGCAGCGATGGATTCACCACGCACAATCCGCCTTGCAGGGAAAACCAGATCCTTCCCGCGCGATCATTCACCACCGAATGGTCGCGCCGGATCCCGCGCGGCGACGGCAGTCCGTCCGCGATGCCGAACTCACGGAGCTCGGGTGCCTGCTTCGCCCCGCCCGCGAGTGCCGCGCGGGACACGCTAACCACATGGCCGTTGGTTGTGGCCCACAGGTTTCCAGCCCCGTCCGCCGCCAGGCCATAAATCTCCCGCTGCAGCAATTCCGGAGCGTTCCTGGCGCCTTCCAACCGCGTGCCCGACCAGAAGAACAGGCCCCACGAAGAGGCTACCCACAGGACGCCATCGGAATCGAGCGCGAGGCTATTCACGCGCCCGGGCGGCAGTCCATCCTCACCGCCATACCGGCGCCAGCGTCCCTCGCGAAACGCTGCCAGGCCTCGAGACGTTCCCACCCAGATCACGCCATCGGGAGTCTCTTGAATCGTCGTGACGGCATCCGCGCTCAATCCGCTTGCCGTCGTGAACGTAGTGATGCGGCCCTTGTCGATCCGGCTCACCGCACCGTTAAATGTGCCGGCCCAGACGGATCCGTCGCGGCTGCGATGCACGGCGTTGACGACTCCGGGTGCGAGGCCGTCTCGCTCCGTATAACTTCGCGCCCGCGGCAGGCCCGCCTCCTCCCACAATTGCGTCACTCCGCCAAGCCTGCGTCCCACCCAAACCTCGCCAGGTCCTCCGGTGATGGAGTAGATGACGTCTCGATCGATCCCCTGTGCGGTGATCGTCTGCCGCTCGGCGCCGCGCATCCACTGGAGACCTCCCGAGGACGGCGCAACCCACGTGCGGCCCGTGTCGCCGGCATACAACGAAGCGCCTTCACTCGCCACTCGCGGAAAACTCAGGAAAGGAGCGTCTCGAAGCTGCATCAGGCCCTCGGTTCCTCCGAACCAGAGGTTCCCTTCGCGATCCTCAAAAATGGCATGCACTACTCCGGGAAGCTCTCCGCCCGATCTGGCAATGGTGGCTCCCTTCGAGTCCATGCGCGACACGCCGGTTGGAGTGGAAACCCAAAGGTTGGCATCGCGATCGCTCGCCAGCGCCAGAATGGGCGTGCGTAAGAGTGCGGACGGAACGCCTTGCCGCGTGATCGCGTTGCCGTCCCACCTCGCCAACCCGGTGTCCGTACCCACCCACAATTTTTTGCCGCCCGCCGGCAGCAGCACATTCACTTTTTGATCTGGCCAGGCAAGCTGCGCGGAGCCGCTCTCGCTCACACGCAGCAGCCCGGCCTGCCGCATTCCTACCCAGACCGACCGGTCCTCTGTTTCGGCGATCGAGATCGCCGCACGATGAACAGGGCCCGAACTGCCGGCCGGGACGAACTGCCCGCCGGCATGGCGAAGCGGTCCAGCCGGCGTTGCGATCAGGGCTTCGCCACCGGTTCCGCGCGCAAGAGCCGCCGCGCCCTCTTCGCGGGCGAATGTGTACTCCGGCGGGATCCTTTCGGGAAACATCTGTTCAAAGTTCCCGCGCCGGTAGCGGACGAGGTACGGACTCTGCATGCGCACCCACATCAAGCCCTCCCGATCGGTAATCAAGCCCAGCACGGGACTGGGTGGGAACGAAGCTGTCGTCGTTTGATCGATCACGCGGAATCTGGTGCCGTCGAAACGGACGAGGCTGTTCTCGGTGCCGATCCAGAGATAGCCATCCGGCGTCTGCGCGATTGCATTGATCGTGCCGCCGGGAAACGAGTCGCGGCCCCAACGCGTGATGATGTATTGGTCCGGCGATCGGCTCGGGTCGAGCGCCAGTAGCAGATGCGAACTCAGCCCGGCGCAGGTGCAAAGCAGAAGCGCCCGGCGCATTTCACGGATAATACGTGAACCGTTCAATCACTATCTCCATCGGTTTTTGCAGCTTCTCAACGGAGGCTCGATACACGAACAGCGCCACGCGGATGGACTCGATTCCCGGCGCGGGCACTCCGTCCGTGAAAGCGTGCTCGGCGATAAGCATTGAGCCGCGTAAACTGCGGAAGGTAGCGCGGCCCTGTTCCCATCGAAGGGAGAACGTGTACGAACCCGAGGCGATGTTGAAGCGGTGCACGTTGGTGGGAACGTCGAATGGCTGCATCACAAACTGTGCATTCTTGTTCTTCGGATTGCCCCAGCGGCCAATCTCGATGCCCATCTCGCGGTTCCGGAGCGCGCCGCTTGCGTAGTCGTAGGTGAACATGCCCAAAATCGCCGCCGGCGCAAGTGTCTCTGCTCCGCGCACGATGAATTCGTAGGTGCCGTAGCCAAAGTTCTGCGTCAGGCTTGCCTCGGAACAACTCCAGTCCGTTCCTTTTTGGGAGATACGCAAGTGCATCGCGCCTTTCTCGTCTACCGAAATGTTCGACGAAGAATAGACGTTCGGGCCGCCGCGCGAACTGGGCGCATCGCGCAGGCGCCACTGGTAGCCGCCGAATTCGGCCACGGGCGATGGAGGACGCTCGCCGCCGGGCACGGCTGCCACGGCGAGCACCTCGCCGCCAATTGGGGGCAGGGAGTCAAGCTCCCGTTGCGGCCGGTAGCCTTCCTTTACCAGCAGCGCCGCGTAGTGAGTGCCCAGGTGCGTCGCGTTCGTCCATCTAAAGTTCGGACGGATATTCGTGATTGGCTGATCGACCAGCGGCTGCACCCACCATTTCCCAGTCTTCGCATAAAGGATGAGCTTCTGCCCGGGCGCGCCTCCAGCGATGCGTCCTTCGATGATGTCGTTACGCGCAGATCCGGTCGCATCCGATTCCGGGATGCGCGTGAACGATATTGAAGGCGCGGCGCGGCGCGCCTCCTGCCGGCATGCCGTGGAGAGCGCGGCCGGAAGCATGCACAGAGCCCTCCGGCGGTTAAGCCTCGTGTGCGCGCCGTGAAGGGAAGAGTTGTCTTCCATCCTTGGTCCTCCGGTTTATCGTAAGCGAATTCTCGGTGCACGCCAACGTCCATAGCAGTGCCAGGCCGGCATCGCCTGCAAGAGCCGCCGAAACTATCTTCCACGGAGTCCCCACGCTTCGGCCCCCGGCGAGAACCACTCCATTTCGTGAGCGATCGGCGCGCGGTGAGTCGAGAGTGACGAAATGGCGTGACTTCCTACCGGTTACCTGGTCCGCGCAGGTGGCCCTATCCGCAAGACCAGAAACGCCGCAGCCGCTATTGGCGCGGCGACGGCTGCTGACACGAGCTGTTGGACCAACACGTGCCAAAACGATCAGCATGAAACAAACACTTCTGAACCTGCTTCTCACGTGTCTTGCCGCCGGAACACTTCCGGCCGAACACGCCAAAGTTACCGAACTCTTCTCCAAGCCGATTCCGGAAGCCCCGGGCCGCGAAGGCCTCATGATTCTGGTCGAATACCCGCCCGGTTCTACCGACCCGGTTCACCGGCACAACGCGCATGCCTTTGTGTACGTGCTGGAAGGTGCCATCGTCATGCAGGTGAAAGGCGGCAAACAAGTGACGTTGAAGCCGGGAGAGACTTTCTATGAAGGCCCAAGCGACGAACATATCGTTGGCAGGAATGCGAGCCAAACGAAGCCGGCCAAATTCGTCGTCCTCCTGATCAAAGACAAGGGCGCTCCCGTATTGGTCCCGACCGCTAACTGAGCGCCGGACAACGCACGTGACTTTCTTGCGAGCTCCAGGACCTCTGGTGCGCAACAATTCAATCCACTACGTTACGTCGCCTCCTTCTCCAACCGATATTCATGGTGTAACCCTCCGAGAACGGGCCGCGAGGTAACTCGATACCCGTTTGGGAGGCGATGTCGATGGCCACTGGCCGGAACCTGGGCTTGGGGCGGTTCCGGGATGCCAGGGCCGAGGGAGGCGTGTGGACGTCTCCAATTGAAGTGGGGGAAGCAATCCGTCTCGTTGTCCGGCGGAGAGTCGCCGATTTTACCGAGGTGGTATCTAAATCAGTGCCTTACGAACGCTCTGGTCGTGCGTGCCAAATTCCTATTTCTTGCAGTGTCGCGCTCGGGGAGCCAATTCATTTTCCCTCCGAACTGATCATCCCCAGTAGTTGACACCGGCACCACTCGTACGTCTGCACGATCCCGCCGAACATCCCAAAGAAAACCAACCATTTGCGCCGCTCCGGCATACCGCGTCCTCAAGCCCCAGAGAGGCATGACGCGAGCCGAGGCGGCGCATTTCTCGTCTCTGACGGCCTATTTCTCGCCCGGCCGTTTCTCCGCCCAGAGAGTGCTCCGTCAGAACGTTTGCATCGCCCGCACACCTTCGACTCCTGACGCCTGTTTACCAGCTACGTTCGTCTCGCCCACGCGTATCGCCACATTGCCTGAGTTCCTGGAGCGGCGCTACTGCAGCGGCGCGCGAAGCATGCTGGCATTCATGGGCATACTAGGCGCGCTTTTCATTCACATCGGCATAAGCCTGTATGCCGGCGCGGTTGTGTTCGAACAGTTCTTCGGCATCGAATATGCGGTTGACCATGGTCGAGGCATCGGAATGGACCAGCGCCGCCCAGCCGACCGGGCTCAGCCCCATACCGACCACTTCGACCGGCCCGTCGGTGCAGGTCACCATCGGCGCGGTGGTGGGACCGATCAGGTGGATCGGCGCGGCGGTGTGAACGTGGCCATCGGCGAAGCGGTAGGTGGAATTGTCGCCGTTCAGCCGGAATCGCAGCTGCGCGTG
>CAYUZM010000362.1:0-6222 GCA_964449665.1 uncultured Solibacteraceae bacterium | reverse complement strand
GCAGATTGTCGCCGAATCGCTCGCCATCTTCGCCATTCCCGGAGGCGCCATGGCCCTCGGTGGACGCCTCGGCCTCGGCTTTCTCGGCCAGATGGCCCTCGCCGGGGCCACCACCAACGTCTGCCTCCGCGGTGTCGACGACGTCGCCCGCGGCCAGGCCTCGCCCCCTCTGCTCTACTTGTTCGACGCCACCACCGGCGCCGCCATCGGCTACATCGTCCCCGGCGGCTTCCGCCTCATCGGACGCGCCGGTACCTTCAGCTTCGACCGCCTGGCCACCTACGGCCTCACCCGCGCCGAAATCCGCATCTCCAACATCCTCGCCGAAGAGGCGGCCCTCGCTCCGCTTGACGCGGCACGCGCCCAGTCGATCCTCCAATCGCGCAACCTCTCGCGCGACGTCTCACAGTGGTGGCTCAACCGCCGCGGCCTCATCGTCCTCTACCGCGGCCAGGCCGAAGCAACGCCGCAAATCTTCAGCCCGCTGGCCCGGACGCAAGGCATTGCCGCTTCTGAGGCCATGGTCGCCCGCCTCCGCGCCATCGGCATGCCCGATGCGGAAATTGCCGGCTACACCGCCCGCTGGCACAATACGGTGCCAGCCGATTTTCTTCTCCCCCCCGGGTTCGCCGGTGAAGCCATCGGTGCGGCCGGCATTCCCGCCACGCGCATTCCCGGCATCGCCTCCAACTTCGGACCCGACGGCGTCATCTACATCCTTCGCATGCCGCGCTCACTCCCGATTCGACCCATGGGCTGGCAGGGCCTCCGCGCCGAAAGCGAGTACGTCATATTGAACGAGGTCCCGGCCGGCACCATCGTCGAAGCGATTCCCGCCAGCCGCGTCTCACCCATCCTCGTCGACGACACCGGGCTCCTGATCCCGGGAGGAGGCAGATAATGTTCACCATGGACCGCGCCGAAATCCTCAAACCGCTTGGATTCCAGCGCAACCGCCTGCTCACCTGCCTCGGCGCCGACCTCCCCCATTCGCCCTCGTACGCCGAGCCCGACGCCAGCGCCGATCCCTTCGCCTACTACCGCCACTTCGTGCGCGACCTCAATGCCCAGTGGTCGGCCGCCACTGACCGTGCCACCATCGTCATCCTCGCCGCCGCCCGTCTTCTTGACGGCGACCTTGACGCCGCCCGCGTCGTGGCCGGCCATTTCCCCGAACACCCCATCCGCACCGACCACGGCGCCGGCATCTGCCTCGTCGCGCCCTTCTATGCGCTCGCCTCCGCGTTGCCACTCCCCGAAGCATTGCGTGATACCTCCGCCTGGCTCGCCGGATCGCCCCAACAGACCGCCCTCCTCGCCTGGCTCGACGAGCGCGCAACGTCGCTCCGATGGAATGAGTCCGCGGGCGTCTACGAATTCCGCTGAGCGTGCCTACTGGAACTCGATGCTCACCGCGCGCTGCGACTTCGCTTCATAGCTCACCACCACCGCAACCGCGGGCCTCTGCACGCCGCATTGCAATTCCACCGCGTTGCCTGTCGCACGCGTTCGCTCATCGAGCGTCAGTTCCCGCCACGCACCTTCCGACCACACCCGCAACCTTGCCGATACGCCCTGTCCACAAACCATCTCCCGCAGTTCGCCGCGCACCACGGCGTCCCCCTTGGCCTGCCGCCACGCGTCTGGAACGGCTTCGGCCGGCTTCTTCCCCTCCGCCGCCCGCCGCGGAATGGTCAAGGCGTCCTCGCTCAATCCAAGAGCCGCCTCGGCCTGCTCCCGCTCCTGCCGCGTCTCCGCCGTCGCCATCGCCTTCTGCGCCGCCGCGCGGCTGGCCACCGCTTGCCCCTCCTCATGCCGCGCCATCGCCAGCGCATACCACATGCGCGATTGCCTCGGCAGCACCTTCACCGCGCGCTCAAACCACTCCACCGCTTTCGCCGCCCGCCCCTGCGACTCCTCCATCTGCCCCAGCAAATACATCGCCTCGGCGTGATGCGCATTCCGCCCCACGGCCTCGCTCAACAACTCGCGCACCCGCTCCGCGTTCGGCCCCAACGCATCGCGTTCGAGCAGCGCCAACTCGAAAAAGCTCTGCGCCACGGCGTTCTTGTTCTGCACCGCCCGCGCGAACTTCACTCTCGCGCCGGCGTCGTCATGCGAAGCCAGCGCGAGCACGCCTGCTTCATGCAACACCTCCGGATCGTCCGGATAGGCCGCCTCCGCTCCCGCCAGCAGCGCTCGCGCATACTTGACGCTGCCCACCCGCAACGCCAGGTCGATCACCACCAGCGCCGCTCTCTGCTTGGCAACCGGTTCCTCTTCGATCGCGCCCACCGGCAACGCCCGCTGCCCCGTCTTCCAGCCGCTCATCGGCCGCCGAAGGTACTGTGGAAGCTGCTCCACCATCCCCTCCAACGTCTTCTCGCCAATCGCCGCGAACGGAGGCATCAGGTACCGCCGCGCATCGCCGCCTGCTCCGCTGCCGCTCCTGTCGCCCGCTCCGCTGCCGCTCCTGTCGCCCGCTCCGCTGCCGCTCCTGTCGCCCGCCCCACCCCCCACTCCGCCGCCCGCCGCCGCGTGCAACGCATGCACCAACGCCCACGACTGCGCATAAAACACCGGAATCTCCCGCCCCCCGATCGCCGTCACATCCCCCCGCGCCGCCGCCGCCATCTTTGCCGCGGGCAGCGTCCCCTCCTGCCGCAGAATCGCAATGTGGCTCGGAATCAACTCTCCCGTGCGAATCTCCCCATCGGCCCGCAGCGTCGAATGAAACTCCGCCAGCCCCTCCTCCTGCCATCGCGGCAGCCGCCCCGCCGCATGATGCAGCACCAGGTGAACGTACTCATGCGCCGCGCCGCGTAAAGTCCCCTCGCCCGCGTCGAGCAGCACAATCGAATCCCGCTCCGCCCCCGATTGAAAGAACCCCTTCGTCGTCGCATCCGAACGCAGCGGCGCAAACTCCTTCTCATCGCCAAACAGGACCAC
Source organism: uncultured Solibacteraceae bacterium (assembly GCA_964449665.1). GTDB lineage: Bacteria > Acidobacteriota > Terriglobia > Bryobacterales > Bryobacteraceae > JAFLBB01. Next base: position 3,273 of record CAYUZM010000362.1, on the reverse strand, counting down.
CCGCACCGGCAGCGGCGGCAATCCCCATCCGCTGAAGTGTTGGCGCGCTAACTCAAGCTTGCTAAGCACCTGCGCCGCTCGCCCCTTGCCCGTGTCCGTGTACAGCTCGAAATTCGCCGAACGCACGCGCCGCCACTCCGCTCCCCAGCCCGCTTGGACGCACAGCCAGGCGAAAAGCAGTCCGCATGCCACGCCCCGCGCCATACATTCCCGCCCCGCTCCGCTCATTCCAGTCCCAACGCCTTCGCCGGATTCCGCTTCGCAATCATGTCCCACTCCTGCCTGCTCATCCCCGCCTTGCGAAAGCCCTCATACAGTTGCTGCCGGCCGTCCGGATGCAAAGGGTTGCCCGCCTGCCCGGAGTCGCTCGATAACACCACGCGCTCCAGCCCCACCGCCCGCATCTGCTTGGCAACCTCCTCAAAGCTCACAAACTTCTGTATGCCGATCATCGAGTTTCCCGTAAACTCCAGAAACGCGCCCAGCCCCGCCGCCTCGCGCGCCTGCTCCACCGTCATCCCTACCATCGGATGAATGGGGTGCGTCACAATAGTCCGCTTCACGCCCCGCCGCGCCGCTTCCCGCACCAGCATCAGCCCCTCGGCCGGCGAGCTGTGCCCCGTCGCCAGCACCAGGTTGTGTTTGGCAATCAGATCCAGCACCTGCAGCACCTCCGGCAGCAGTTTCCCATCCCTGCTCACCTTGACGTGCGGGTTATTGGGCGTCCCCGCCGACTTCGCCATGTGCTCGCTGTCGAAGGTCGGCATCCACACCACCTTGCACCGCACCGGCCCCGCCTCGACGCCCCGGATCTTCACGCAGTGCTCCACCATCGCCGGATTGATGCCCCCCGCCGGCCGGTTCAACGCCACCCCGCCAAACACGAGCAGCTTCGGCGCCGCCTCCCCCGCCAGTACGGCCAGCGACGCCGTCGGCTCAAAGTGGTTCTTCAACACAATCGCCCGCAGCCCCCGCTGCTGCGCCAGCACCGCCAACTTCACCCCGTCAATGGAACGCGCCGATTCATCCGGCGCCGAATGCGCGTGCAAATCCACAATTCCGCTCAGCGGCTGGCCCCACGCCGCCCCGCTCAGCCCCAACCACACAACGATATTCGCCGCCGCCAACTGTCGCATTCGCATGACACTCTTTTACCAGACTGAACACGCCCCCGCCCGCATTCCCAACTGCCTAAACGCCAAACACGATTCGGAAAAGTTTCCGATCACCGGCATAAGAAATTTCGATTGGACCACCCACGACCCTCGCCCCTACGCTGGATTCATGACGGCCGAACGAGGACTTTCGCAGGTCGATCTGCTCCACCGCATCAGCCGGATCGTGAGCTCCGAGGTTTCGTTGGACGAAATGCTCGGAGAAATCGTGGGTCTCACGGTGCAGGTCACAGAGTGTGATGCTTGTCTTGTCTACCTACTGGACGAGCCGAACGGAGAATTTGTACTGCGCGCGTCGCAGGTTCCGCACGCACGGGAACTCGGCACGCTGCGCATCAAACTCGGGGAAGGGGTCACCGGTTGGGTGGCCGAACACAACAGCGTAGTCGCCCTTGGCAGAAACGCCGGGACTGACAAGCGCTTCAAACGATTCCAAACCCTGGTCGAGGACAACTACCAGGCGTTTCTCTCCGTCCCCCTCGTCAGCGGCGGCAAAGTGACCGGCGTGATCAACGTGCACCATCGCGAAGACCACGACCACACCGCCGAGGAGATCGCCCTGGTGACCTTCGTCGGCGAACAGATGGGCACCGCGCTCACTAAAGGCCGCCTCGAAGAGGAGAACGCCCGGCTCAGCGAAGAGAAGCAGGAGATCGAACGCGAACTCATCACGCGTAAGCTCGTGGAGCGCGCCAAAGGCATCCTGCAGCGCAGCGAAGGCTTGACAGAGGAAGAAGCCTATCTCAAACTGCGCAACGAAAGCCGCCGCATGCGCCGCCCCATGAAGGAACCCGCCGAACCGATCATCCTCACCGAGGAGATGCGGCGCCGCACCGGCGACAGCAGCCCCGCGTAAGCTCGATCTTTCCGGCCGGCTGATTCCGAATCTCCGGCCGGGCTGCACTCCTCGACGCTACAACCGGCCCAGCACAATAGGACGGCTCACGTCGCCAGCCTCGAAGGCCACCACCACTTGCGAGCCGACCGAGTACGATCCCCCGCCGCTCGAAGGCCCTCCCGCCACGCAAACCGCCGCCCACGTCGCGCTCAGCCCGACGGCGGGTACCGATACCTGCACACGGCCGCCACCCATCGGATCGCCGCCCCCTGAAACCATGCCCCGATATACTCCAAAAAATGCCAAGGTTCCCTCCTCGCTATGGAGCATAACATCCCGCGGCAACCTCGGACGGCCATATCCACCCATTCCGCTCGATAACCACGCACGCCATCCGCGACGGAGTTCGCCGGAGCCTTCATCGTCACCGGGGGAGATGCTCCGCCGGTCTGGCGCGGCAGTGTAGCGGGCTATTGGGGAATTCGATTCAGCAATGTGATCGATAGCGGCGGTTTCTATCGATCATGGCTGGCAGGGGTGTTGATCGATAGAACTCCACGCTTCGCCAAACCTCACGCTTTCACCCCGAACCAGTCGCATTACAACCAGAACTTTCGTTCGGTCGCCACCCGAATCAGATCCCCCACTCGAAGAGCTTCCCGTTCATCCAGCCGGCTGCGATCTCGTGTGACCAATGCAAGCATCTGCTCAATGCCGGCTTCACCGTTGAAGAAGCGCGAAAACTCAAACCTGCCCGGGTGAACTTCGAATCGCCGGAAAAACTCGTCCAGGAGTTCGCTCGCATCGTCGCCGTCCACGTGCAAGTCATGCAACAAGCGCGTCTCGGGACGAATTTGGTCGGATGGAATTCCCAACCACTCGGCTACGAACAACACAAGTTGCCGAGAGACGTCATCGCGCCCGTCCATGTGTGGTATTCCGCCCCCCCTACGGCAACCGCTTCAACCGGAACACCGCCCGAGCCCCGCCCGCCCGCGTCTGCACCCCGCCACCCGAACCCGCCCGCGTCGACGACTCCAAATCGCGCGAAAGCTCCAACTCCCCGTTCACCAGCTTCCCCGTGAACCGCACCACATTCTCATTAATCTCGTTCCCTGCCTGCTCCACCGCCGCCACCGTGAACGTCACCAAATCACCCGCCACGGTCCCCTTGAGAATCGGGTTGCTGCGGTAGTCTCCATACAGCTTCCCCGCCAGCTTCGTGCCCGACTGTTCCAACTGAAACGCAATGTCCGTCTT
>CAYUZM010000361.1:0-6234 GCA_964449665.1 uncultured Solibacteraceae bacterium | reverse complement strand
CCGCGCCGCGTTCAACCCCGCTGAACCCGCGCCGATAATCGCCACATCCGGCGTCCCCGCCGTCTGCCCGCGGGCCACAAACGCGCCCGCCAACGCCGCCAGCGCGCCTCTCCGAGTTGTATTAATCATGACGCCAGAATAACGCGCGCACATGTCAAAATGGACCATGGCAGCCAAACTCGCACAATACCTGCGCGACACGGTCACTCGCGAATTCCCCATCCTCTCCGCCGTCGACGAAGCCACCGCCTCGCGCCCCGCCCCTACTCCGGGCGCCTGGAACGCCAAACAGGAACTCGGGCACCTCATCGATTCCGCCGCCAATAACCACCAACGCTTCGTCCGCGCCACCCTCCACGGTCCCTACGACGGCCCCGGCTACGCGCAAGACGATTGGGTCCGCCTCCACGCCTACGAACAACTCCCCTTCGCTACACTCGCCGCCCTCTGGCAACAATACAATCTCTTCCTTGCCCACCTCGTCGAACAGATCCCCGACGCCGCCCTCGAAACCATCTGCCACATCGGCAGCTACCCGCCGCAAACCCTCGGCTTCGTCATCGACGACTACGTGCTCCACATGCAGCATCACCTCGACCACCTCCTCGCCCGCGAAGTGATTACCCAATATCCGCGTTAGAATCGCCGCGCTAAAACCGCCACTCCATCCCAATCAGCGGAAACAGACCAATCTGCTCGTTTTCCTGAATCGCATTCGCACGCCGGTCCCAGCTGTAGCTCGCCAAATTCTTGCGCGCGATTACATTCTGCGCTCCCACAAACACCAACAGCGGTTTGTCGCGTACCGTGAACGTGCGGTCCAGCCGCACATCGATGCGCACATAGTCCGGCAGCCGCGCCCCATTCACGCGCTGCAAATCGAAAATCGGCCTCCGCTGCCGTGCGGACTCCTCGACGTCGAAAGGCGTATAAGGCCGCCCCGCCAGGTACGCCGCGCGAGCCGACAACTCCCACTTCTTCGTCAACCGGTATCCGCCCACTGCGTTGAACACCCTGGGATAGTCGAACGACCCCGGCCGCATCACGCCATCCAACCCGCCCTGCCGCGTCTTGGAAAACGCCACGTTCATCTGCCCAAACCACCGCTCCGTAAACTTCTTCTCGACGAATAGCTCCACCCCCTGCGCCCGGCCCCGCCCCGCGCTTGTCAGCGGAAACAGAATTTCCCGCACATCGAAGGTATCGCCAATGCTCGCCAGCGAAAGTGTTGGAAACTGCGTCGACACCGGATAGTCCTTGTAGTTCTTCCGGTAAGCCTCCACCGTCATGCGCAGGCTGCCGTTGAAGACGTACGAAAATCCCGTCACATAGTGATCCGCCCGCCACGGAGCCAGCCCGCGGTTCTCCGCAAACGCCGATAGAAACACGAAGTACGGCTGCTGATAGTAGCTCCCATAGTTCGCCCGCCAGCTCAATTTGTCCGTAATGCGGTAGCTCACGCCCGCCCTGGGACTGAACCGCGTCCGCCCAAGGTAGTCGTAGTTGTCCACGCGCCCGCCCCACGTCAGATTCAGCCTCGGCGTCAGATTCCGCGACGCCTGCACATATGCCCCCGTCTGCGCCGCCGTAAAGCTCTTCCGCAGCGCGAAGGCATTCAACGTCCGGTCCAGCGAGTAAGGCGAATCGCTTCCCAACGGCGACGCCAGATCGTAGCGGATGCGAAAAATCTTCAAACTCCCGCCCGCCTGCAATTTCCCCAACCCGCCCGCATACGCCGTCAGGTCGTACTTGATCGTGCTCTCTCCTTCGCGTGAATCGTCGCGAAACACCACCGGGCTCCGCGCAATCAAATCCTCCACGTTCGCGCCCTCGGGCGGCACGCTGTTGTAAACGAGATCCTTCACCTGCTGATCCACGCTCGCCACCGAATGGCTCACGCCCAACAGCCCCACGCCCCGGCTCCCAAACAACCGCTGCCAGCTAAACCCGTTCGCGCTCCGCCAACCCTGATAGCGGATGTCGAGATTGTTCAACTCCGCGCTCTCCAGCGTCTTGTCCTGCCGCGCGCCCAGGCGGATGCGGTCCACTCCCGTGATGCTCACGCCCCAAACGCGGTCCCGCGCCGACAGGTCATACACAACCTTGTTGTTGAACGTGTAGACGGCGGGAACCCCACCCACGCCAATGTCCTCTGTGAACAGGTCCAAAAAACTCCGCCTCGCCGAGCTGATCCAAGCGCCCTTGCCCTTGGCCAACGGGCCTTCCAAAATCACCCCCGCGCCCGCGAACCCCAACGTCGCCCGCCCGCCGATCCGTTCTCGATTCCCCTCGCGCTGCGTCACCTGCAGCACGCTCGACGTCCGGTTGATGAAGGGCGCCGGATACCCGCCTGTCAGAAACGTCGTGTCCTGAATCAACGCCGCATCGAGTATTCCCACCGTACCGCCCGCCGATGCAAAGTTGGCGAACGCGTTGATATTGGGAATTTCCACGTTGTCGACGATAAACAGATTTTCCAGAGGCGACCCACCGCGCACGATGATGTCGTTGCGGAAATCGTCCGACCCGATCACCACGCCCGGCAACGTTTGCACATACCGGCTCACATCCTGCAGCGCCCCCGCACTCTTGAAAACCTCCTCTGACGTCACCAGGAAACTGGAACTCTTAATCTCCTCCGGCTCCACAAACACACCGGCCGTCACCGTCACCGATTCCCGCTGCGCCTCCACTTGCGCCAGCGTCATTTCCACACGCGCCGTCAATCCCGCGCGAACCTCTACTGCCGCCGTCACCATCACCGCCGCGCCCGTGGCCACATTCGCCGCGCCCGTGGCCTGCACCGACAACTCATACGAACCCGGCCTCAACTCTGCGATGCGGAACCGCCCGCCGCCATCGGCCGCCGCGCACCGGTCCGTGCCCGCCACGCACACACGCGCTCCCAACGCGGAACGCCCGTCCGCGCCCGTCACCACGCCTTCAATCGCGCCCACGCCCGCCGTATCCTGCGCCTGTAGCAGTGAACACACGTACAGTAGACACACAATCCGCTTTGGCATTCCCTCTCCCGGATGCCCCACGCACCCTCCCGGAATCACAAAAATGCACCAGCCCGCCACGCCCGCTGTATCCTCAAGTTAGGATGCAAGCCGTCGTGTACACCGAAACTGTCGTTCACGCGCCGCCCGAGTCGCTCGCCTCCGAAGTGCCCTACCAACTCGCCATCGTCGAATTCCCCGGCGGCGCCCGCCGCACCGTTCGCATCCGCGGCCCCCGCGTCGTCATCGGCGACCTCGTCTCGCTCGTCGAAGAATGCGACGGCGTGGCATTCTTCCAAAGGACCTAAACCGTGCAACTAGCCGACCGCATGTCCCGCCTCCTCGTCGAAGGCGCATTTGAAGTTCTCGTCAAAGCCCGCGCCCTCGAAGCGCAAGGACGCTCTATCGTCCACCTCGAAATCGGCGAACCTGATTTCCCCACGCCTCCCCACGTCGTCGCCGCCGCCAAACAGGCCCTCGACGACGAGTGGACCCACTACGGCCCCACGCAAGGCTTCCCCGACTTCCGCGAAGCTATCGCCCACCACGTCGCCACCACGCGCAACATCACCGTCTCCGCCAATCAGGTCTCCGTCGTCCCCGGCGGCAAGCCCATCATCTTCTTCCCCATGCTCGCTCTGCTCGAACCCGGCGACGAAGTCATCTTCCCCAACCCCGGCTTCCCTATCTACGAATCCATGATCGGCTTCCTCGGCGCAACCCCCGTGCCCGTCCCGCTCGTCGAAGACCGCGGCTTTTCCTTCGATCTAGACGTCCTTCGCTCCCGCCTCTCCCCCAAAACCAAGCTCGTCGTCCTCAACTCCCCGCAAAACCCCACCGGCGGCCTCATCCCCGCCGACGACATGGCCGAAATCGCCAACATGCTGCGCGACCGCGACCTCATCGTCCTCTCCGACGAAATCTACAGCCGCATCGTCTACGGCGAAAAGCCCGTCTCCATCGCCTCGTTCCCCGGTATGCAGGAAAAGACCATCATTCTCGACGGCTTCTCCAAAACCTACGCCATGACCGGCTGGCGCCTCGGCTACGGCGTCATGCCCGCCTGGCTCGCCGAAGCCGTCAATAAGCTCATGGTCAACTCCAACTCCTGCACCGCCAGCTTCACCCAGCGCGCCGGCCTCGCCGCCCTCACCGGACCGCAGGACGACGTCACCGCCATGGTCGCCGAATTCCGCCGCCGCCGCGACGCCTTCATTGCCGCTCTCAACACCCTCCCCGGCTTCCGCTGCCGCCTCCCCGAAGGCGCCTTCTACGCCTTCCCCAACATCACAGGCACCGGCCGCCCCGCCAAACAACTTGCCGACGACCTTCTGCAACACGCCGGCGTCGCCTGCCTTTCGGGTACCGCCTTCGGCGCCTACGGCGAAGGCTACCTGCGTTTCTCCTACGCCAACTCGCTCGAAAATCTGCTCGAAGCCGTCGAGCGCATCCGCGCCTATCTTTCGAAGTAGCGCGAAACTGCTCAAACATTCGTATTTCCGTCCGATATGGAGATTCGGAGGAGCCGCATGGGAACTGCGCTCACCGGTTGTGGTGAGGAACGAATGGAAATCAGCGAACTGCAATCTGTTTTGCTCTCATGCGAGCAATCGCCCACCGAGGCACGCTCCCGGATCGAAGCCTGGATGCGGAACGAACCCGACGCTCTCATCCGCCTGGTGCCTGAACTCCTGCGCCCGTTGGAAGATCAACCGCCAGCCGTATTCTTGGCCAGGACTCTCGCCGAAGGCGACTTCGATGTCGCCGCCCTCTCCGATCCGGATGGTATGCCGCTCGATCGGGCCGCCGAAATCGCCACGGCACTCCTCAAGGCCGGCGCGGGCTTCGAGGTTCGCCTCGCCCAACACGCTCTCAACGTGCCGCCCGGCGACCAGGCCAACAGCCGCCACCGCAGAATCCGCACGATCGACATCCTCCGCCATACCCTGCGTTCCAACCGCCTCATGCCCTTTCAGGTGCAACTGATGCGTCAGGACGACCCCTTCGTACGCTCCAAGGCGGCCCAATATATCGCCGAACTCACCAACAACTCGTCGTGGTTTCACGTCCAGTTGAAGGATCCTGACGCCCGCGTCCGCGCCAATGCCGTCGAAGCTCTCTGGAACTCCGGAATGGAAGACGCCGAAGATGTCTTCCGCGAGGCTCTCCTCGACAAACACCACCGTGTCACCACGACCGCTCTGGTCGGGCTGTGGCATCTCGGCAAGCAGGAGGAATGCATCGAACGTCTGCTCGCCTTGGGTGATTCCACCGCCGCCCCCACACGCGCCGCCGTCGCTTGGGCCATGGGTGAACTCGGCGACCGCCGCTTCTTCGAACTCCTCGTCAAACTCACCAAGGACGAATCCGCCCTCGTCCGCCCCCGCGCCTTCCACTCCCTTCGCCAACTCGAACGCGCCCGCCGCGAAGCCCTTCAGCCCGCCTGACCCGTCCCCCAATGAAAAACGGGGACCGCCTTCCGGCAGCCCCCGTCTTCTACTACCTCTGTTTCCAGAGCGTCGATACGCTCAAGGCGCATCTGATCACTACACCGCTACATGTTCCATTCGGTAACGGGACATGATCTCCAGCATCCGGTCCTTGGAATGCAGTTTCAGCTTTTTCAGCCTAACTTCCTCCATCTGCTCATCGTCGTTGAGATGAGATTTCGCTTCCAGGTCGTTCAGCCGGAGCTCGAATTCGTGATGTTGTTCGAAACACATCCTGAATTCGGGGTGCTCCATCATCAGATGCGCCTTCAATTCTTCATCGTTCTTGAGTGTCTCCATGAGTGGGTCCTCCTTGTGGTGAGGTCGCCACGCCGGGCCGGAGTTCAGTAGCGCTTGGCTCGGTGGGTGATCTTGAGTCAGCATAGGCTGGTCTCTCGAATGGCTGCCTTCTGGCCTCCATTCTTGCCCCAACCATAACAGATTCCGTCGCTCGGGGCAATGGCCGTTCCCGCTCAATTCGACGCCCCTTTAGCGCCCTATTTCGCCCCTCCCGCGGCCTTAGCCCCAGTGCCGCGCAACGGGAGCCGCAAACGGGAGGAACGGACTGGCGCCACGCGGAATTCCGGCGCCGGAATACGGCTGAAACGCCGCGCTTTGGATCGCGGCCGCGGCGGCACTTTGCTAGCATACTCGCAGTATGCCGTCTGGAACGGGAGCATCCATCGCGCCCACTGTTCGAGCTTGCCGCCCGTGAAGCAGGCCTCTCTGCGCCACGTGAATCG
>CAYUZM010000360.1:2052-6239 GCA_964449665.1 uncultured Solibacteraceae bacterium | reverse complement strand
GTCGTGCTTGTCCGCGTTGCCCATGCCGCTGCCGTACAGATACAGCGAATGGTCCAGCAGCGAACCGTTCCCGTCCGGCGTCGCCTTCAACTTCTCCAGGAAGTACGCAAACAGCGACACATGAAACGCGTTGATTTTGGCGACCTTCGCCAGCTTCTCCGGATCGCCGCCGTTGTGCGTCAACGGATGATGCGGCTCCATCACGCCCGTTTCCGGATACGTCCGCGTGCTCGCCTCGCGCGCCAGTTGGAACGTGATCACGCGCGTCACATCCCCCTGCAGCGCCAGCACCTGCAAATCAAACATCAGCCGCGCATGGTCGGCATACGAAGCCGGTACACCAACAGGCCGGTCCAAATCCGGCAGATGCGAATCCGCCGCCGCCGCTTCGGCCTTCTGAATGCGCCGCTCCACCTCGCGCACGCTATCCAGATAATCGTTGACCTTCGTCTTGTCCGCCGGACCAATCTTGCTCTGCAGTCGCGCGATGTCTTCGCGCACCCAATCGAGCAGGCTCGCGTTCTTGCGCAACTCCGCGCGCCGGTCCGCCGTCGACCCGCCCTCGCCAAACAACCGCTCGAACGCCACCCTCGGATGCGCCTCCGCCGGCAGCGGCGTTGTCGGCGACGACCACGAGAGATTGTTCTGATTTCCGCACGCGTAGCCGTTATCGCACTGGCCCACCGTCGTCCGCAGGTCCATCGCCAGCTCCACCGAAGGCAGCCGCGTCTCCTGTCCCATGTGCCGCGCCGCCACTTGGTCCACCGTCGTGCCCAGGTGATAGTCCGTGCTCTCGGTCCACTTCGCCGTCGCCGCGCTTAAGAAGGATGCGTTCGAAGTCGCATGCGTGCCCGGATACGCGTTCCGCAACTCCATGTTCGTCAACACCGTCACGTGATCCACCACCGGAGCAAGCGACTTCAGTGTCGGCGAAAGCTCGGTCAGCTTCCCCGAGCCCGGCGGCGTCCATTCAGTGATGTGCGAACCCATCGGCACATACACGAATCCCAACCTCCGCACGGGATTGGCCGCCGTAGCCGCCATCGCGTTCATCGGCGCCACCATCGCATCCAGCAGCGGCAATGCCAGTGAGGCGCCCATCCCGCGCAATACCATGCGCCTTGGCAGCGACTTCTTGGTCACGATCATTGTGCTCTCCTCATCTGGAACGGCGTGCTGTTGACGACTCCCAGTATGAACGACGAAAACTTGTAGTTGTTCGCCTTGGCCTCTCGCGCCACCTGACGGACCGCGGCGGCATCGTAGTACTCCACGCCGCGCCCCAGCCCGTAGGTCAAAAGCTTTTCTGTAAACGTTGTAGCAAAAACCTCGGGCCGCCGTACAAGCGCTTCCCGCAACCCCGCCACGCCAACGAATTTACTGCCATCCGGCAGCCCGCCATCGGCGTCCACCGGCGACGCTTCCTCGGCCGTCCGCCAGCGCCCCACGGCGTCAAAATTCTCGATCGAAAATCCCACCGGGTCCATCAACTGGTGGCACCCCGAACACGCCGGGTTATCGCGATGCGCCGCCAGTCTCTCGCGCATCGTCACGAACTTCGATCCCACATGCTTCTCGCCCAGTGCGGGCACCGCGGCCGGCGGCGGTGGCGGTGGAACACCGAGGATGTTGTCCAAAATCCATTTGCCGCGAATCACCGGCGACGTCCGCGTCGCATACGAAGTCACCGTGAGAATGCTGCCTTGTCCCAGCAACCCGCCCCGCGCGCCGCCCTTATCGAACTCCACGCGCCGGAACCGGCTGCCATACACGTTCGGAATTCCATAGTGCTTCGCCAAACGCTCATTCACGAACGTGTAGTTCGCCCCCAGCAAGTCCATCACGCTGCGGTCCTCGCGCATGATGCTCTCAAAAAACAACTCCGTCTCTTTGCGGAACGCCTGCCGCAGGTTATCGTCGAAGTCTGGAAACAGCCGCATATCCGGCGTCGTCGAAGCCAGGTTGCGCAAATAAAGCCACTGGTTGGCGAAGTTCGTCACCAGAACATTCGCCCGCTCATCGGCGATCATGCGCTTCACCTGTGCCTGCAGTACCGCCGGTTGCCGCAACTTCCCTTGCGCGGCCGCGTTGAGAAGTTCATCGTCGGGAATGCTGCTCCATAAGAAGAAGGAGAGCCGCGAGGCCAGCGCCAGATCGCTCAACCGGTACGCCGCCCCCGGCGCAACGCCCGCCGGATCCTGCTCCACGCGGAACAAAAACTCGGGACTCACCAGCACCGCCCGCAGCGCCATCTCAATGCCGTTGTCGAATCTATCCGCGGCGTCCGCGCCCCCCCTCCGCCCGGCGTTCGCGCTCCCGCTCTCCGCGCGCGCCTCGCGAAAGAACTTCATCGGCGCGCGAAAGTCCGCTTCACTCACCGGCCGGCGATACGCCCGCCGCATCACCGCCGCCAGAATCTTCTTCGCGCACGGCTCCTGCTCACTCTCGCTCTGGGGCGTGCACACATACAACCTGCGCCGGCTTGGCGTGTCGCCCGGACCCTTCGCCTCATACGGACCATTAATCGACACCGAATAAACCGCCGGTTGAATGCGCGGATGCCGGTCCATATTAAAGTGCGCCTGATACGGCCGCCTCTCCGATTCGATCAGCGCCGATGGCCGCATCGGAAACGCCGCCGACACCACATGCGGACCCGCCGTCACCGCCAGCCGTACATTCAGGTCCTTATCCACCACATGGTGATCGTTGCCCGCCGTTGGCGGCTTCACGCGGAACAATTTCACTCGTTCGCCATCGAGCATCAACTCCACATCGTGCTCGCCGGCCAGCCCTTCCACGTGCTCGTTCCGGTCGCGCGCCAGCCGCAGTTGGAACTCATACACCGCATCCACAGGAAACGTGTACTTCATCCGCAGCCCGCCCCGCGTGCCCAGCGGCAAATCAGCGAAATGCTGCTCTTGCGTGAGGTCCGGCGGCAGCGTTACTGTTTCGCCGCCCGGCTGTTTCCCCGTAATGCCTACCGCCAGCCGGCTGATCTTCTGGGCCGCCGACAAGTACCGCTCCAGCAGCGTTGGCGAAAGGTCTCCCACCGTCACGTTGTCGAACCCGTGGCTCGATTCATCCTGTGGCAGCATCGACGTCACATCCACGTCCAACGCCAGCAGATCGCGAATGGCATTCTGATACTCCGTGCGGTTCAATCGCCGGAACGTGTCCGGCCGCCCCGGATTCGGCTTCGCCGCCGCGGCCGCATCGAGCGACTTGTCGAGCGTCGCCACAACCGCCGCATAAACACTCTCCTCGGGACGCGGCAAACCCGCCGGTGGCATCGTACGCCCCCGTAGCCGCCGCACCACCTTCTCCCACACCTGCGGCTGCTGCCCCGCCGCCGCAACATCAAGCCCTTCTAACGCCAGCCCGCCCGTCTTCAACTTCGCGCTATGACACCCCGCGCAGTAGCGCTTCATCACCGCCGCGGGCTCTTGCGCCCACACCACTCCGCACAGAAATAGCAATGGCAGGGTGCTCGCAACGCGGCTCATGCTTGGACTATATCAGTTCCCGCACCACCAGCCCACGCCACCGCATCTCCAGCGGCGGCCCGCTGTGCAACTGCAGCGCTATGAACCCCGACCGCTCAATCCCCGCCTCGGCCTCCGTGTAGTCCACGGTCACCGCGCCATTCAAACGCAGCACAATCCGCGGCCCCTTTGCCTCCACTTCGTACACGTTCCAGCCCGCCTTGTCGATCTTCGCGATCACCGCCTCCGGCGCCTGCACCAGCACCTTCTTGCGCCGCGATTCGTCGTACAGGCATCCCCAGTAGTTCTGCCCCAAATCGGCCTGATACCCCACCACCTCGTGCGACGGCGGCTCCGTCTCTTTGCTGCGAAACTGAATCCCTGAGTTCGCCTTCCCCGTCGGATCGGTCATCTTGAACTCCGCCTTCAAATGAAAATCGCCGTACGTCTTCTTCGTCCGCAGAAATTCGTTGTACTTGATTCCCGGTGACCGTCCGACAATCATCCCCTCTTCCACACGCCACAACTCCGCCGTATCGATCTTGAAATCGGAAAGGTCGCGCCCATTCCACAACGGCCGAAAGCCTTGCTGGGCGAGCGCAGCCTGAGCGCCAAGCCCGGCCAACGGCCCAACCGCGCCCGAAGCTCGAATCGCACCCAAAGCCCCCATCCACAAAAACGAACGGCGTCTCATGTCAGCGT
>CAYUZM010000360.1:0-2042 GCA_964449665.1 uncultured Solibacteraceae bacterium | reverse complement strand
GAACGCGGCCACTTTATAACATTCCGCCAGCGTCGGATAGTTGAACACCGTGCGAATGAAATAGTCGATCGTGCCGCGGAAGCTCATCACCGCCTGCCCGATGTGAACCAGCTCGCTCGCGCCTTCGCCAATGATGTGCACGCCCAGCAACTCACGCGTCTCGTAGTGGAAGATAAGCTTGAGCAGCCCATTCTCATCGCCAATAATCTGCCCGCGCGCGATCTCCTTATACTGCGCCTTACCGATCTCATACGGTACGCCCTCCTTGGTCAGTTCCTCTTCGCTCTTGCCCACCATCGAAATCTCGGGAATCGTGTAGATGCCATAGGGGAACAACTCCGGCTTGCTCCGCGCCTCCACGCCAAACGCATGGCATGCCGCCAACCGCCCCTGTTCCATTGAAGTCGAGGCGAGCGACGGAAACCCGATAATGTCACCCACCGCATAGATGTGCGGCACTGACGTCTGGTAGCACTCGTTCACCTTCAAGCGCCCGCGGTCGTCGGCCACCAGCCCCGCCGCCGGCAAATTCATCTTCGCCGTCGCGCCCGTCCGCCCGATCGCATACAGCACGTGCTCGCAGATCACCGTCTTCCCGCTGTTGAGATAGATCTTCACCTTTCGCCCGTGCTCGTCGGAGATCTCCTCCATCGCGCCCACTTCCTCGCCAAATCGCAGCGTCACGCGGTTCTGCCGCAGGTTGTAGCTTAGATGGTCGCTCAACTCATCGTCGATGAACCCCAGCAACTCATTCCGCTTGTCGATGATCGTCACGCGCACGCCCAGCGCCGCGAACATCGAGGCGTACTCGCACCCGATCACGCCCGCACCCGCCACCGCCAGCGTCCTTGGCAGCCGGTCGAGCGAAAAGATATCGTCGCTCGTGAAAATCGTCTGTCCGTTAAACGGAATGTGCGGGTCCTTCGTGGATTCGGTCCCGATCGCCACCACGATCTTCTCGGCGCTGAACTCCAGGTGGCTGTGCCCGTCCACCGTGTCGATCCGCAACATGTTCGGGCTTTGGAACTGTGCCGTCCCGGTGATTACTTCCACCTTGTTGCGCAGTAACTGGTGCCGCGTTACGTCAATCTCGTGCCGCGTCACATGGTCGATCCGCAACAGCAAATCGGCCATCGTGATGTTCTGCTTCACCGTGTACGACGCCCCATACACGCCGCGCTCGCGATAACCGGAAAGGTAAAGTACTGCCTCGCGCAGAGTTTTCGAAGGAATCGTCCCCAGGTTGACCGATGTGCCCCCCACCACGGCCTTCTTCTCCACGATGGCGACGCGCCTGTCGAGTTTCGCCGCCTGGATGGCGGCCCGCTGGCCGGCCGGTCCCGAACCGATCACCAGCAGGTCGTAATCGAAATTAGGCATCACTCTAGTTTGTGGCAGTCGCCTCCTGTTTGTCTCGTGCCAGTCCCAGGGCCTTGATGCGCTTGTGCAGGTTGGTCCGCTCCAGTCCCAGCATGCGCGCCGACGCGCTCACGTTGCCTCCCGTCGCCCCCAGCGCGCGCCTGATCTGCTCCCGCTCGGCGTCCTCGCGCACCTGGTGCAGCGGATTCCGCGCCGATTGCGCCGCCGGTTCGCGCAACTCCGCCGGCACCGATTCCGGCCCGATCTCGGCCTCCGGCGTCAGAATCGCCATCCGCTCCACGGCGTTCCGCAACTCGCGCGCATTGCCTGGCCAGGCGTGCCTGGACAGCAATTCCAGCGTGCCTGGCCCAAAACATTTCTGTCTGAAATTGTTCCGCGAGCAGAACTCCTCCAGAAAGTAGCGCGCCAGCGCCGGAATGTCGGTCGAACGCTCCCGCAACGCCGGCATCCGCAGCGGCACCACGCATAGCCGGTAGTAAAGGTCCTCGCGGAACTCCCCCCGCCGCGCCATCGCCGCCAGATCGCGGTTCGTCGCCGCCATCACGCGCACCCTTACCCGCAGCGTCCGCTCGCCACCCACGCGCTGAATCTCGCCCTCCTGCAGCACGCGCAGCAGCTTTGCCTGCGCCGCCAGCGGCAGGTCGCCCACTTCGTCCAGGAAA
>CAYUZM010000359.1:0-6247 GCA_964449665.1 uncultured Solibacteraceae bacterium | reverse complement strand
CCGGAGCGGCCTTCTCCGGTTGGACTCTCTGGCGCGCCCGCACCCATCCCACGCCTGACGCCCAGGCCCCTGAACAGTTCTTCGAAGCCCAAAAGCTCATCGCCCGCTACGACCAGCCCGGCAATATCGACCGCGCCATCCAACTGCTCGATTCCACCATTGAATCCGACCCCAACTTCGCCCTTGCCTTCTCCCTCCGCTCGCAAGCCAACGCCACCCTCTACCTCACCAACCGCAAGAAGGACGTCCTCGACCGCGCCACCGCCGATGCCAACCGCGCCCTCGCCCTCAACAAAAACCTCTCGCCCGTCTACGTCACCCTCGGCATCCTCCACATCGCCACCGGCAAACGCGATATTGCCGCGCAGGACCTGCAGCGCGCCCTCTCCCTCGACGCCTCCAATCCCGCCGCCCATCGCGTCATGGGCACCCTCCTCGGCCAACAAGGCCGCGCCGCCGACGCCCGCGCGTCCTTTCAAAAAGCCATCGACCTCGATCCCGACGACTGGCAGAACTACTACTCCCTCGCCAACTATGTGCAACGCGCCGGCGACAACGACGGCGCCCTGAATTTCTTCGAGCAGGCGCTGGAACGCGCGCCCGGCAATCCCCTCGTCTTGAACAACCTCGGCTTCACCTACTTGCAGAAAGACAACTTCGCCAAAGCGATCGAAACTCTCCGCGCCGCCATCGCCATCTCGCCCCGCTATCTTTCCTATAGCAATCTCTGCAGCGCCCTCATGCTCGAATCGCACTACGAAGACGCTGTGCGAGCCTGCCAGAAAGCGGTCGAGCTGGAACCCAACCAGTTCTCCGCCTGGGGCGACCTCGCCGGCGCCTATCAGTGGTCTCCCGGCGGCAAGGCCCAAGCGGTTGAACACTACAAGAAAGCGATTGCCCTCGCCGAAGAGTCCCGCAAAGTGAATCCCAAAGATGCCCGCCTCCTGGTGTTGCTCGGCTCCTACATGGCTACCCTGGGCGAGCGCGTGCGCAGCCTCGCCTACATCCATCAGGCCGAAGCGTTGGCGCCACGCGACATCAACATTCTGTTTCGGGCCGGGGAAGCGCTTGAAATTGCCGGCCGCAGGGAGGAAGCAATCTCAAAGGTAAGCCAGGCCCTTCGCCTCGGCTTTTCGCCTGTAGTCTTGCAGCGAAGCCCTGAACTAGCTGGTCTTCGCGCCGATCCGCGGTTCCAGAACCGCAAACCATAAACTCAACGCCATAGAGGGAATCAGAATGCCTACCCATAACGTAGCGGTCACGGCGGACAGCAGTACCGGCCTCGTGATCGCCTCCCCATCGTTTGTCCCCATTGCCGACGGAGACACACTCAATGTGTCCGTGTCCGGTTCGGTGCCCATCGAACTGGTGCTGTCCAGCGATACCATCGGGCGCCTCAATCCGCTGCCCGATGCGATTGTCCCGGTCGCCATCGGAGAGACGGTCAGCTTCACCATCGACAACACCGCCAGCCGGATCTATCTCATCCAGTTGCGTCCGCCCGGCCGCAAAGTGAGCAATCCCGGCAGCTTGCCCGACTCGCCCGGCACGAGAGCGATCATGTTGCTCCCCTATGTCACCGTCGCCGCTACCGGCGTCGTCGGCGGCCTCGAAGAGTTCCCTTAAAAAGCCGCCGTATTGGCCGCACAATCGGCGGGCCTCAGCGCCCGCCGCGGCACTCTGCCACAAGCTCGGCGGGCCTCACCGCCCGCCGCAGCTCTCCGCCCTTACCTTCAGCGCCTCCGGCATCCACTCGTTAAACTGCCGGATCCGCGTCTCGTGCGAAGGGTGCGTCGACATGAACTCGCTCGGCGCGCCTTTGCTCGCCTGTCCCATCCGCACCCAGAGCTTCGGGGCTTCCTGCGGATCGAAACACGCCCGCGCCACGTAGATCAGACCCATGTAGTCCGCCTCGCTCTCATGCTCGCGCGAAAACGGCAGCAGAATCCCAAACTGCGCCCCCACGCCCAACGCCCCCAACACTAACTGCCGCTGCCTCGGCTCCATTTCGCCCACCGCCACAGACGTCGCCATCGCCCCAATCTGCACCAGCTTCTGATGCGCCATGCGCTCGGCCCCATGCCGCGCAATCGCATGCGCAATCTCGTGCCCCATCACTACCGCCAGCCCGTCGGTGTTCTGGGTCACCGGCAGAATGCCCGTGTACACCGCTACCTTGCCGCCTGGAAGGCAAAACGCGTTCGCCTGGTTGTCGTCGATCAGCTCATACTGCCACTCGAACCCCGGATCTTCACTCACCTTCGCAATGCGCTGGCCAATCTCTTTCACCAGCGCCGCCTGCGGTCCCTCGCGCACAATCGCCGACTCCCGCAAAATCTGCCGGTAGCTCGACAACCCGAGCGACGCCTCCTGCTCCCTACTGATATCCACAAGTTGCTTCCGCCCCGTCAGCGGCACCTCCTCGCGGTTGGCGAGGAAGTAATAGCCCAGGTACAGGCCAAACAAGACGAGCGGCAACAGCCGGAAACCAGCGCGTGATGATGCCATGCAGCCCTACTTCAGAAACATTCTCGAAACGAACCCAAGAACGTCGTCCGCCGCCGAACCATCCCGGTTCTGGTCGAGCAACGGGGAGATCATGTCCAGAATTCCGCCGCCCTGCGGAGCCGCGGCCGCCATCGTGTTGCCCGACGCCTGCTTGCTCAAGGCGCCCATTGCCATCGCCGCCACCACCGGCAGCATCTGCTTCAACAGTCCCGAGCCCAGCCCGGTCTGCGCCGACGCATGATCGGCCACCTGCCGGCTCACTTCCTTCGACCCAAACAGATGCCCCAGAATCCCGTTGCCATCCGCGCGCACCGCTTCCGGATCGACCGCCTCCGGTTCATCCACATACCGCTGATGCTGTCCGTTCATCAGCGCACCCAATAGACTCTCCAGCCCGCCCTCTTGTTGCACGTTCCGTTGCATGCCGCCCGCAATTGCCGGAAGCAGCGACTGCAGCGCCGCAACCGTCTCCCCCTCGCCCAGCCCAAACTGGTTGCTCAACTGCCGGACCGCGCCGCCGCCCTGTGCGCTCATAATAGCTTGTAGTAAATCCATCGGGTCCCTTTCTTCTCGTACGCCCGCATCCTACCATAGGGGCAGACCCGCCACTCGGGTCAATCGGAAGGAGAAGTATTCAATGAGTGCAGACGCCTTAAAGGCCAAATGGAAACCCGTGATTGATTTCCTCAGCACACGCGGCGCGCAGATTCAGAACCTGCACGAGGAGGGCGGCAAACTCGTCATCAACGCCTCCGTCCACGACGAGGCCGAGAAAAACCGCGTATGGGATCAGATCAAAGGTGTCGACGGCAACTACGACGACCTCAAACCCAACATCACCGTCGATGCCAACGTCCCCGCTCCCACGGTCACCTATACCGTCCAGGGCGGCGATACCCTTTCCAAGATCAGCAAGCAGTTCTACGGCAGCGCCAATCAGTACATGAAGATCTTCGACGCCAACAAAGATCAGCTTTCTGACCCCGACAAAATCAAACCCGGCCAGGTCCTCAAAATCCCCAACGCCTAGCCCCAAAAACAGGCGTGCCCAATCGCAAGGGGCCGGCGGCCAATGCGCGCCAAGGGTCCGCTGATTACACCGGGTCAAGGGACCGGCCCTCTCGCGCCGGTCCCTCTCCCCCACGCCCGCGCCCTACTTCGCTTCTGGCACGTAGCTGACCTCAGGCCGGTACCGCACCAGGTTCCGTTCGCTCGATTCCACTACCTCGCCGAGCCTCTTGAGCAAGGCCGCGTACTTCGCTTCCCCCATCGCCTTGCGAAACTCCTCGAGCGTCCCCACCTCGGCCAAACTGGCATACCCAGTCAAATTGTGGAACTCGTAGGCGCTGCCGCCGTATGCCACGCGGCTCGTGTAAACGCTCTTGGCCTTCCCCATCTGCTTGAGCGTTTGGACCACGTCCTTCATCATCGCGATGTACTCGGCCCCCTTGCCCGGCTTCACCACGTCCACGCGGACCACGGCAAACGCATCCGGAACGCCACCCGGCGAGTCGTCCCACGTAAGATCGGCCACCGGCGTCGTCACTTTCAACCGCGACGCCCCCGAGGCGCTCCGCATCCGGCTCATCCGCGCGCTGCGAGGCAGCTCCTCGCCTTGCTGCGAAAGCCACGTCCGCTCGTTGATCTTATCGAGCCCTTCCATCGGGACATACATGTGGAACATCTGCGCCCCGGTCAAACTGGTCCAACACAAGCGCGGAAACGGCGCTTTGTTGGTTTTGTAAATCTCGGCCGTGTCGCGCTGGACATCGAAAAACTCGGCCGCCGTATCCGCGGGAACCTCGTAAGAATATACGCGGCCCATCCGCGGCGCTTTGGGTGATTGAGCCACCATCGTCGTGCAGATGGAGGCGGAGAGACAGCACAGAAGCAGTGAAATTCGCATAGGAAATCCTTTTTCCTCTGAAATTCAAATCTCGCGGGCCTCCGTCCGTATTCGGACTGGATAGTCCCACTTTGCTTCTGGCGTCACTCAGTATACGGATCTACCAACCAATTGCAAGCCCAATTCCAACGCCCGCGCGCCGCCACGCACACTTCCGCGTGCCGCCCGCCCATCCTTCCCCGCGCTGCCACGCACACTTCCGCGTGCCGCCGCCCTCATTCACTCGCACCCCAAGAGTACACTGAAGAGAGATGCTCTCCATCGTCGTCCCCATCCACAACGAAGAGCCGGCCATCCTCCCCCTCTACGACCGCCTCACCCGCGTCCTCGACCGCCTCCAAAAACCCTACGAGATCATCTTCGTCGACGACGCCTCCACCGACCGCAGCTTCGACCTCCTCGCCAACCTCGTCGAAACCGACTCCCGCCTCAAAGTCATGCGCCTCCGCCGCAACTTCGGCCAAACCGCCGCCCTCGCCGCCGGCTTCGACGAAGCCCAAGGCAACATCATCATCTCCCTCGACGGCGACCTTCAACACGACCCCGAAGACATTCCCGCCCTCCTCGGTAAACTCGACGAAGGCTTCGACATCGCCAGCGGCTGGCGCAAAAACCGCATCGACAACGCCTTCACCCGCAAAATCCCCTCCCGCATCGCCAACTGGCTCATGGCCAAAGCAAGCGGCGTCGACCTCCGCGACTTCGGCACCACCTTCAAGGCCTACCGCGCCGAAATTCTCAAGGACATCAACTTATACGGCGAACTCCACCGCTTCATCCCCGCGCTCGCCAGCTTCTACGGCGCCCGCATCGCCGAAGTGCCCATACGAAACGTCCAACGCCCCAGCGGCCACTCCCACTACGGCCTCGGCCGCACGTTCTCCGTGCTGTTCGACATCATCACCATCAAGTTCCTGCTGAGCTACTTCACGCGACCCATGCACTTCTTCGGCAAACTCGGGCTCGCCGGAACCACCATCGGCGGCTTGATCATGGCCTACCTCGCCGTCTTCAAACTCATGGGCGGCGAACTCGTCCAGGACCACGGCCCGCTCATGATCGCCGGTGCCATGCTTCTCATCACCGGCATCATGATGTTTTCCACCGGCATCCTCGGCGAAGTCATGATCCGCACTTACTTCGAAAGTCAGGGCCGCCGCATCTACGCCGTCCGCGAAATCCGTTGCAAGAAAGAATCCAAGGATAAATCGCGCGGCACCGTGGCCTGAACCTGCCTCGCGCCCCGCGCGCCCCAACGCACCATACACTCTCTGCCGCACCTTGGGCCCCCAAACGCGCACCGCAGCGCCTAACGTGCCGCGCCGCCCCGCAACCGCTACCGCACCCCGCTACCGCTACCGCGCCCTGCTACCGCTACCGCGCCCTGCTACCGTGCCCCGCTACCGCGCCAGCACTTCCTCAAAAAACTTCAGCGCCCGCGGGTCCTTCGACTGCCCCAACCAGAACATCGCCTGCTTCCGCACCGCCGGATTCGCATTGTTCCGCGCCACCTGGATCAGCAGCGGCGTCCCTTCGTCCTTCGGCAACTGCGTCAGCGCAAACACGGCCTTCTTCTTCACTTCCGTATCGGGATCGTTCTGAATCGCCTCCGATATCGCCCTCTGCGCCGGCGCCGATGCCCGTTGCGCCAGCCAGAACAGCGCCTTCCCGCGCACATGGGCGCTCTTGTCTTCCTTCGCCGCACGCACAATCGCCGGAATCGCGCCCGCTTCTTTGCTCTGCGTCAGGCAAAAGATCGCAAGCTCGCGCACCTTCCCAGACGGATCCTCCCCCCCCCCCCCCCCCCCCCGTTTAAACCCCCCCGCCCCCCCC
>CAYUZM010000358.1:0-6270 GCA_964449665.1 uncultured Solibacteraceae bacterium | reverse complement strand
CCCGGCGCGGGTTCGGCCAGCAGGCAATCGCTCGGCAGCGCGGTGTTCGGCGGCATGCTTGCGGCAACGATTCTCGGAGTCTTCATGATTCCGACCTTTTACACATGGTTCCAGCGGCTAGCCGACCGGCTGGGACGTCCGAAAGTAGCGCTCGCTCCGCAAGCCGCGATGCTGGTGATCGCCGCGCTCACGTTATCCGGTTGCATGATGGGCCCGAACTACAAAGCGCCCAGCCTGCCCGTGCCGCAGCAGTATCGCAACGCGGTGGTGGAGAACGCCCAATCGATGGGCGATCTGAAGTGGGCGGAGTTGTTTCAGGACGAGACGTTGCGCGGCCTGGTGACCGAGGCACTGCAGAACAACTACGATCTGCGCATCGCGGCGCAGAACATCCTGGACGCCCGGGCGCAGGTCACCGTGGCACGCTCGAATCAGCTTCCCATCGTCAACGGCCGCGGTGGGCTGACCAATCGCGAGGCCGCCGCCATCGGCTCAACGCCGCTGCCGCAGGGTGTGCAGCGAGAAGTGACCTATGGCAGCAGCGCGCTCGACATGACGTTTCAACTGGACTTCTGGGGACGCTACCGCCGTCTCACCGAAGCCGCGCGCGCCGACCTCCTCGCACAGGAAGCCGCGCGGCGCACGGTGATCGTGTCGCTGGTGGCCGATGTGGCCACCACATATTTTCAACTCATCGAGTTCGACCGCGAGTTGGAAGTTTCGCGCCAGACGCTGGCCTCGCGGCAGGAGTCGCTGCGACTGGTGCGCACGCGCGAGAGCCGGGGCGTGGCGAGCGGGCTCGACGTAAGCCAGGCCGAGACGCTGGTTTTCACCGCAAGTTCGCGCATCCCCGTGCTGGAGCGCCAGGCGAATATTCTCGAAAATGCGCTCAGTATTCTTTTGGCGCGCAATCCCGGTGCGATTCCCAATCGCGGCACGCTGATTGGGCAAAAGGCGCCATCGGAAATTCCCGCCGGTTTGCCGGGCACGCTCCTGCAGAGGCGGCCGGACTTGCAGGAAGCCGAAGCTTCGCTGCGCGCCGCCAACGCGCGCATCGGCGTCGCCGTTGCATCGCAGTATCCGCAGTTCTCGCTCACGGGCCTGATTGGCTTTGAGAGCGTGACGCTTGCGCAGTTCATCAGCGAGCGCGCGAAGCAGCATCAGGTGGGGCCCAGCTTTACGGCGCCGTTGTTCAACCGCGGCGCACTGCGCGCCAACGTCCGCAGTGCCCGGGCCCGCGCCGATGCCGCCGCGTTAATTTATGAGCGCAGCTTCCAGAACGCCCTGCGCGAAACCTCCGATGCGCTGATCAGCGTGCAGAAAACGCGCGAGCAGCGGACCGAGCAGGAGCAACTGCTGCGCGCGGTGCGGGAAGCCACGCGTTTGTCGAGGCTGCGCTATCAGGGCGGCGTCGATAGCTATCTGCAGGTGCTTGACGCCGAACGAAATCTTTTCGACGCCGAACTGGTGTTGGCGCAAGTACAGCGCGACGAATTGTTATCCGTGGTCCGTCTTTACCGCGCACTCGGTGGCGGGTGGCAATAGACGAACCCTGCGACCGATTTGAGAGTGTGTACATCCTATAGAAGTTATGAGACACCTTCTTCTGCTGATTTTCGCCGCCGCGCTGCTGCCGGCTGCCGATTCGGTGCATGAGTTTTCCATGAATTCCATTGAAGGTGCGCAGACACCTCTCTCCAGCTTCAAGGGAAAGACCGTTCTGTTCGTCAACGTTGCCAGCCAGTGCGGCTATACGCCCCAATACAAGGGGCTGGAGGCGCTCTACCGCCGCTACAAGGACAGCGGATTTGTCGTAGTCGGCGTGCCCGCCAACAACTTCGGCGCGCAGGAGCCCGGCACGAACCAGGAGATTCAAACCTTCTGCAAACGCAATTTCGACGTGAGTTTTCCCATGATGGCCAAGGTCAGCGTGAAGGGCGACGATATTACACCCGTGTACCGTCATCTGGTCAGCCAAACCGGCCGCGACATTCAGTGGAACTTCACCAAGATTCTCGTCAATAAACAAGGGAAGGTTGTGCAACGTTTCGAGCCGAACGTCGATCCGGAAGCCTCCGAGTTGGTGACGGCCGTGGAACGTGCGCTGCGTGAATGAAGAAACCATACATCCTCGCTGTAGACGACGACGTTTCCGTATTGCGGGCGGTGGAACGCGACCTGAAGTCGAAGTTCTCCGCCCAATATCGTATTGTGGCCGTGGATTCGCCGAAGAGGGCGCTCGACACCGTGCGGCAACTCACCGCGCGCGGCGACCGCATTGCGCTGTTTCTGGCCGATCAACGCATGCCGCAGATGAGCGGCACCGAGTTTCTGAGCGAAGCCATCGCCCTGCAACCCGATGCGCGCCGCGTGTTGCTGACCGCCTATGCCGATTCGACCGCGGCTATCGACGCCATCAACAAGGTCAAGTTGAATCACTACCTGATGAAGCCTTGGGAGCCGCCCGATCAGCATCTCTATCCGGTGCTTATCGATCAGCTCGAAGACTGGCAGGCGGGCCATCACGAATCGTTCGAAGGCGCCTACGTCATTGGAACGCGCTGGGCGCCGGAAACGCACCGTTTGAAAGATTTTCTGGCCAAGAGCCAGGTGCCTTACCGCTGGCTTGAACCGGATGGCATCACGGACGCGCGCGTGCAGGCGGCGCTCGATGGCCGTCAGGTGGCAATGCCCGCCGTGATCTTTCCCGATGGCGCGTTGCTGGAACGTCCGGAGCTATCGGAGGTCGCCGGCAAGCTTGGGCTGGTGAGTGTTCCGAGCCGCAGCTTTTATGACGTCGTCGTAATCGGCGCGGGACCTGCCGGTCTTGCCTGTTCGCTCTATTGCAGCACGGAGGGATTGAAGACCGTGCTTGTCGAGCGCGAGGCCGCGGGCGGGCAGGCGGGTTTGAGTTCGCGCATCGAAAACTATCTCGGTTTTCCTTCCGGCCTCAGCGGCGCCGATCTGGCGCGGCGAGGGGTGGCGCAGGTGCGGCGGTTCGGCACGGAAGTGCTTGCGCCCGCCGAGGCGGTGAGCCTCATCGTTGACGGCGAGTATCGCGTCGTGAAGCTTTCGAACGGCCAGGAACTCGCCGCGCACAGCGTCGTCATCGCGGCCGGAGTGCAGTGGCGGCGCCTCGACGTGACCGGCATGGATCGCCTTACCGGCGCGGGAATCTATTATGGCGCGGCGATCACCGAATCCTCTTCCTGCAAGGGTGAGGACGTCTATATCGTGGGCGGTGCGAATTCGGCGGGCCAGGCCGCCGTGCACTTCTCCGAGATCGCGCGCTCGGTGCGCATGATCGTGCGTGGCGATTCGCTCTCCAAGTCGATGTCTCACTACCTGGTGGAGCGCATCAACACGATTCCCAACATTTCGGTCGTGGCGAATTCGGAAGTGATCGAGGTCAGCGGCGAAGACCGGCTGGAAGAGATCACCGTCCGCCATTACGACACCAAGACCACGGAGAAACTTCCCGCCGCCGCGTTGTTCATCTTCATCGGCGCCGAGCCGTACACGGAGTGGCTCGATGGCGTGGTGTGCCGCGACAACAAGGGCTTCCTCATGACGGGAACGAATCTGGTCCGCGATGGCAAACGGCCCGCGGCCTGGACGCTCGATCGCGATCCGTACCTGCTGGAAACCAGCGTACCCGGCGTGCTCGCCGTCGGCGACGTGCGCGACGGCGCCATCCGTCGCGTGGCCAACAGCGTCGGCGAAGGATCGATCGTCCTCTATTTCATCCGCCAGTACATGCGCAACCGATAGGGAGCCTGCCATGCCGCAACCCACTGTTGAAGAACTCATGCAGCTTCCGGTCTTCGAAGGCGAGAGCGTGGAGGCGGTGGAGTGGATCGCCTCTCTCATGGAGGTCCGCAGCTACGCGGTGGGCGAAGAGATGTTCCGCGCGGGTGAAGCCGCCAGCGAGTTCGTGATTGTGCTGGAAGGCGAGATTCACTTCCGGCGGAATGCCCTCGATGCCATCATCATTGCGCCGGCGGGCCGGGCGACCGGCATTCTTCCCTTTTCGCGGATGAAGACATGGACCGGGCGCGGATGGGCCGCGCAGCCGACGCGCATCGCGGTGATGGACTCAGCGCATCATCGCGAGCTTGTTTATCGCGCACCGGTGCTGGCGCAGCGGCTGGTCGGCGAGATGACGGACCGCACCCGCGCCTTCACACGGCTGGAAGAAGGTTCAAACCGTCTGCTCGCGCTGGGCAAGCTGGCGGCGGGCCTCGCGCATGAGCTTAACAATCCGGCATCGGCCGCCGTCCGCTCCTCTTCCCGGCTGCGCGGCGTGCTCGCCGAACGCCGGAGGCACGTGCTCCGCATGCGCAGCGAAGCGATCTCCGCGCAAGCGCGCGACCTGATGAACGAACTGAGCGATGCCATCGTGGAATGCGGGTCAACGCCGGGCGAAATCGACGCACTGGAGCGCGCCGACCGCGAATCGGATCTGGCCGACTGGCTCGAATCGCATGGCGTTACGGGTGAACTCGCCGCGGGCCTGGCGGAGGCGCAAATCACCGCCGCGCAACTCGAACCGCTCGTTCCTCTGGTATCGAGCGAGACGATGACGCACGGTCTGCATGTGCTCGCCGCCGATCATGAAATCCTCTGCCTGACGCGCGAAATGGAAGAAGCCTCGCGCCGTATCTCCGATCTTGTACAAGCCGTCAAATCGTATTCCTACATGGACCGCAGCCCGGTCGCCGAAGTCGATGTCGAGAAGGGGATCGACGTGACGCTGCGTATGTTCCAGCACCAGTTGAAACACGGCATCGAGGTTTCACGCCGGTTCGCGGGCAACCTTCCGATCGTGCGCGCCAACGGCAGCGAACTCAATCAGGTGTGGACGAACCTCATCGACAACGCAATCGACGCCATGGCGGGCATGGAGGCGGGCGAGCCCAAGGTCCTTACCATTCGCACCTGCGTCGAGCCTGGCGCGATCCTTGTCGAGATTGGCGACAACGGCCCCGGCATTCCGCCCGAAGTACAGGGCCGCATATTCGAACCGTTTTTCACCACCAAGGCGGTGGGTGACGGCACCGGTCTCGGCCTCGACATCGTGCAGCGCATCATACGGAACCATAAAGCCTCCATCCGCCTGGAATCGAAGCCGGGCCGCACGGTGTTCCAAGTGCGTCTTCCGCTGTAGCGCCGCGGATACCTCTATCGAGGTAGACCGGACGCGACCAAAGATGTGATGTCCGCCGCGTGCCGCTCGATCATCATGACTGTATGAGCGAAACGCTTTCCGGCAAGGTGGCAATGGTGACCGGTGGTTCGCGCGGCATCGGAGCCGCGATCGCGAAACGGCTGGCGCGCGAGGGGGCAGCCGTCGTGATCACGTACTCGGGATCGCAAGCGAAGGCCGAAGAGGTGGCCGCGGCAATTCATGCTTCCGGTGGACGCGTACTGGCGATTCAGGCCGATAGCGCCGATTCCGGCGCCGTGCAACGCGCCGTCGCGTCGGCCGTGGACGCCTTCGGCCGACTGGACGTGCTGGTGAACAACGCGGGTATTGCTCTGCTCGCGACGATCGAAGAGTATTCGCTCGACGACTTCGACCGTATGTTGGCGGTGAACGTGAAGGCCGTTTTCGTAGCCGCGCAGGCCGCGTCGCGCCATATGCGCGAAGGCGGACGCATCATTACGATCGGCAGCGTGAACGCCGACCGCATGCCGTTTGCGGGAGGAAGCGTCTATGCCATGACCAAGGCCGCCGTGGCTGGATTCACTCGCGGCCTCGCGCGCGACCTCGGCCCGCGCGGCATCACTGTAAACACCATTCAACCGGGACCCGTCGATAGCGACATGAATCCCGCCGATGGGCCCTTCGCCGATACGTTGAAGAGCTTGATGTCCATCCCGCGCTATGGCCACGCGGATGAGATCGCCGGCCTTGCCGCCTACCTCGCCGGTCCTGAAGCGGCATTCATCACCGGCGCCAGTGTGACGATTGACGGTGGATTCGCCGCCTGAAGGAGACTCTCGCATGAGCACGATCACGACGAAGGACGGCACGGAGATTTACTTCAAGGATTGGGGCGTGGGCCAGCCCGTCGTGCTCAGCCACGGCTGGCCCCTCACGGCCGACAGTTGGGGGGCGCAGATGCTTCATCTTGCCTCGAACGGCTTCCGCGTCATCGCACACGACCGCCGCGGCCACGGCCGTTCCAGCCAGCCCTGGTCCGGCAATGAAATGGACACCTATGCCGACGACCTTGCCGCCGTCATCGAGTCGCTCGACCTACACAA
>CAYUZM010000357.1:0-6281 GCA_964449665.1 uncultured Solibacteraceae bacterium | reverse complement strand
AAGATCCTCCAACTGCTCGACGGCGGCAATGAGGCGTTCTATGCCATCGCGCAGAATGCCTCCCGCAACAATACGTTCCCGATTCCGGCCCGCTTCGGCATTCCCGGCAGCGAACCCGCCCGCCCCGGTGACACGCTCGTCATCTATGCGCTCGGACTCGGCGCCACCAACCCGCCGGTGGCCAGTGGCGCCTCGGCGCCTTCCTCGCCACTGGCCCAGGCCACCGGGAACTGGCGCGTTGTCTTCGGTACCGGCGTCTTTGTATCGGGCATCACCGTGACGCCCAGCTATGTTGGCCTCGTCCCGGGCTTCGTCGGCCTCTATCAGGTCAACGTCCAGGTTCCGGCGAACTCGCCCAAGGGCGATCAGGTGGCTTTCTACCTGCAAGAAGACGGTGGTGGCACGCAACAGGTGCTCATCGCCGTGCAGTAGCGCTTCACTCACCGAACCATGACGCGGCGGCTCTACTACGACGACAGCTACCTGCGCACCTTCCACGCTCAGATAGTGTCTGTCGACGGCCGCCGCGTTTTTCTCGACTCGAGCGCGTTCTATCCCTCCTCCGGAGGCCAACCTTTCGATACCGGGACAATCAACGGCGTCCGCGTCATCGAACTCGCGGATCTCGAAGATGGACGCATCGCGCACACTGTCGACGCCAATCTCACACCCGCTCCCGCCGAACTCACACCCGGCCCGGCCAAACTCACACACGGCCCCGCCGAGTGCTCCATTGACTGGCCGCGGCGTTTCGATCACATGCAGCAGCACACAGGGCAGCACATTCTTTCGGCTGTCATCGTCGAGCGTTTCGGTATCCCCACACACAGCGTTCACATCGGCGGCGATGTCTCCACCGTCGATCTCGGCACTCCGTCGCTCACTGCCGCGCAAATCGCCGCCGCCGAGCGCGCCGCCAACGAAATCCTCTATGAGGCGCGGCCCGTTATCGTCAGCTATCACGCCCCGGACGAAGATCTCGGCCTGCGCAAGGCCAGCGAACGCACGGGTACCCTCCGCATCGTCACCATCGATGGCCTAGACCGCAGCGCCTGTGGCGGCACGCACGTGCGCAACACCGCCGAGGTGGGCGTCATTCTCATCCGCAAAATCGACAAGGTCCGCGGCAACGTGCGCCTGGAATTTGTCTGCGGCGGACGAGCGGTCGAACGCGCGCGTCGGGACTTCGATACGCTTTCCACCACCGCGCGCGTGTTCTCGGCGCCGCTCGACGACGTGGCCGCGCTCGCCGAAGCGCAGTCGCAGCGCCTTGCCATGGCCGAAAAGGAGCTCCGGCGCCTGGCCTCCGATGCCGCCCAGCGCGAAGGCCGCGAACGCTTCCTGCAATACGAACCCAACGCCCGTGGCTGGCGCATCGAAATTCGCCGCACCGCCGGCGCCATGGCCGACGAAAGCCGCCTGCGTGCCACGGCCTTCGCCGAAGCGGGACCGGCAATCTGGATCGAGCTGTTCCTCACGCCCCCCAGCGTTCTCATGGCCGCGTCGCCCGCAACGCAACTCCATGCCGGAAACGTGTTGAAGCCGCTTCTCGCCGCCTCCGGCGGTCGTGGCGGCGGAAGCGCGGCCTTGGCCCAGGGAAGTCTACCCTCGCCCGGGGCGCTGGACACAATCGAAGCAGAGCTTCGAAAGCTAGTCTCCTAGCGCTCCCACCCACGCCGGTTTTGTGGTCGGCTGCGGGCTGCCGCCCTCGGGTTCCTCGGAGATCGCAAGAGCCGCCGCGCCGGCAATCGGTGCGCTGCTCTCGGTGATGAGCAGCACCCTGCCGTCGCCCAACGGCCGGAACACTCCGGCGCTCACCGGGTTCCCCTGCTTGGGCACCACCCATAGCTGCAGCGTGCGTCCCGCCGGCGGAAGCGCAATTCCGCTGCCCGTGAGAATCAGTCCTTCGGGCTCGCTCCAATACGCGCGCATCTGCGGAGCCGTGGGCGCTTCCGTCGCCAGCCGGATGGTCCGTGAATCGCGCGCCATCAACACCGCCAGCACTTTGCGCTGCACGCGAATCTCATCTCGCAGCCGCGTCAGCTCCTGCTGGGCCGCTTGCGCGGAGCGATGCAGTTCGCTGCGGTCCGAGGTCAGCAGGTAAACACTCACAAGTAATGCCGCCGCCACCGCCCAGCCGCTCCAGGCGATCACGCTCGATGACTTCCTCGCCGGTGCCGGTGTCTCTTCCCGAATCTGATTCAGCAGCCGCGACCGCAGCAACGCCGGCGCCTCCATCGGATCGGCCGCCAGCGCCAGTTGCGCCACAAGCTCGCGCGCTTCCGCCATCGCCTTCAGCGCCTCGGGGTCTCCGGAGTTGACTAGCCCGTCGATCTCGGCGCGCTCGGCCGCATCGAGTGCATCGAGCAGGTACAGTTCGCACTGGCCGCGTAAGATTTCGAAGTCCATCACTGTACCTCCTTTCCCGCGCTCAGAAGCTGCCGCAGTTTGGTCATCCCCAGCCGGATTCGTGTCTTCACTGTTCCCAGCGGCTGCCCCAGTTTTTCCGCCAGTTCCGTGTGCGAAAGGCCGCCGAAGTACGAAAGCTCGATGGCTTCCCGCTGCTCCGGCGCCAGCGTCTCCAGTGCCTTCCGCATCATTCGCCGCTGCTGCCCCATCACCGCCACTTCATCGGGCTGCTGGCCCGGCGCGCGCAGCGGGGCAACGTCGTCGAGAACCGTTTCCTGGCCCGTGCGACGCTGCCGGCTGCGAAAACGGTCAAGCGCGCGGCTTCGTGCGAGCATCAAAATCCAGCTCGCCGCCGTGCCTCGTTGCGTCGAGTAGTCGCGCGCGCTCCGCCAAATCTGCGTGTAGACGTCCAGCGTCACTTCTTCGGAGTCGGCTTGGTTCTGCAGAATGCGGTGCACGGCGCCGAAAACCAGCGCCGAGGTTTCATCGTATAAAGCCGCCAACGCGCCCTGATCCCCGCTCGCCGCCGCCGCCAGGTATCCCGTCCAACGCGCTTCGTGAGAGTCCTGCCCCGGTGGCGGACTCGCCGCGCGCCCGCTCGAACTGAGCATCATCAGCATCATTAGGGTTACGCTTCCACCGGGCGATTGGATCTGCCGCCGCCCCGGCTACTTCCGCATGTAAAGCGGAGCCACCGACATTAACGCCAGCCCAACCGCAAACACCGGCAACGATAGCCAGATGAACAACCGGCTCTTATCCTTGGAATCGGCAAATTCCTTCCAATACAGCAATCCCCAAAGCGCGCTGAGCACCACTCCGCCCTGCCCCAGCCCATAGCTCGCCGTGGCCCCCAGAGTCACCTCGGGTGGAACACTCACCGCTACCAGGTTCGCGGACAGTCCCGCACACCAAACGAACCCGCCCAGCAGCCCGGCCAAGTGGTTCTTCTTGGGCGCCTTGAAGTAGTTGGCCAGCGCCACCGGCTTGCCCTGTACCGGAAGAGAAATAAAGAAAATGTTGAATAGGAACGTGCTCGATAATACGCCCGTGGCGACCAGAATCAGAATCGGATAGGGTCCCATTTCAATCTCATAGCCGTGCGTCATCTGCACAAGCGGGAAGAACGCTCCCAGGAAGAGGCCCCCCAGAATACTGAGCACTAGTCCCTTCCAGGGAGAAACCTTGATCGGCTGCTTTCGCTTTGTCTCCGGCGCCGGGGCCAGCGGTTGATCCGCATTGCGCTCGTCCTGTAGCAATTTGTAGGCAAACGCTGCAACTCCAACGGAAACCAGTACGATGGCGCCTCCCAGAAACAGAAACGAAGGGTTTCCCTCGGGCCGCAGCAAGTAGTTCACGCTCGCTCCCAACACCAACCCCAGCCCCACGCCGACCGGGACGGCTACCGCCAATCCCGCGACACTGATCCCCGCCACCAGCAGCATGTTTCCGAGGTTAAATACGATGCCCGCTCCCAGCGCATAGGCCATCGGACGCGCCCGGATGATCGTCAGATTGTCCTGAAAAGTGATCTCGCTTCCAAGCGTTCCAAACGTGAAACAGATCAGCACCGCCGTAAGAAAGACGCCGATCGCGAAGTCGAAGTAGTAAAGCTCAAAGCGCCACTTAGGGATGAGTTTGGTTGTGGCAGCCCAGGATCCCCAGCAAATCATACTGAGAATACATAGCAGCAGCGCCGCCATATAGGTGGTTGGAATCGTCATCTTTCCCTCTCGGCCAGATACGTCAGGCCAAGCGGAGATTATAACGTAGGACAAGCTTGTGTTCCTGGTAAATGAACACAGATAAACGTGATACCGTACGGGGGTGGTACGTTGGTCCCTCGCTCTTTGCCTCATCCTGGCAGGCTGTCTCCAAGCCGATTGGCATCTGTTTCGTGCCGGTTCGGTCGATATCTACGCCGATTCCGCCGATGAGTCCGCGCGCGCGGTGATGACCCGGCTCGAGCAACTCCGCTTCGTCGTGGCGAAACTGGCCGGGCAAAGCGTCATCGAGCCGCGCTGGCCCCTCCGCGTGGTCCTGTTCAAACCTGGCAAATCCGCGCCGGTCGCTGCCACTCCTGAACTTCTGTTGCAGGACGGAGTCTGGACCGGAGCCTGGCCCGCCAATCAGCCCCTGCCCGCCGCGTGGATCCGCGGGTATGCGCGCGAGTTGTGGGAATCCAACGCCAAGCCGATGGATGCCCCCTACGAGAAGGCCCTGCTCGGCCTCCTGGGCACATTGGATGCCAAGGCCACCCGCATTCAACTGGGCGCGCCGCCCCCGGAACCCGAGCGCACGCCCGAATGGGCGCTCCTTCACCTGCTGGCCACAACAGGAGAGTTTCAAGGCCGCATGCGCGTGCTGCTCTCTAATCTGCAGCAGGGCGCGGCGCTCGACATTGCCCTGAAGAACTCCTACGACAAGCCGGTGCAAGAAATGCTGGATCTCGCCGCCGCGCATCGGAAGTCCGGCCAGTTCCAGCCCGCCGAATGGATCGGCGCGCCGGTCAATCCGGAACGCGACTACCGTGCCCGCGACCTTGAGCCGCCCGCCCTGAAATTTGCGCTGGCGAGCGTTCAACGGCCTCCCGCGCGCGCCGCTGCTTTTCGAGCGCTTCTGAATGAAGGCGAAAAGACGCCGGTAACGTTGGAGGGCGCGGAGTTGTTCGCCGAAGCCGTTGCGGCCGGAAGCGAGAGCGCCCCGGCATGGGTCAAGTCCAGTCTCGACGAAACGAACCCAACCGAAGTGGAGAAGCGGCTTGTGCGCGCCACCGAACTGAACCCCCGCTGGGCCGAGCCGCATGCGAAGATCGCCCAACTGACGACCGATCTGGGCCACAAAATCGGCCGTATGAAAAAGGCCGTCTCGCTCGAACCGCGCCACGGCGACTGGTGGCGCCAATTGGCTGAGTGGCAATACGAAGGGCGGCTTTACGCCGATTCAGCAGCCAGTTTCCTCAATGCCGCCCGCTGGGCTTCCACTCCCGCCGAAGCGACCCGCATGCAGGCACGCTGGCGCGAAATGGAGGAGTCGCGCGGCGCCCTCGAAGCGGCTGACCGCAAGCGCATCGAGGATGAAAAGCAGGCCGCGCTCGAAAAGCTCCGTCAGGAAGCGCTGGAACGCATCCGAGCCGCCGAAAAGAAAGCCAATGCCGGACTGGGCGGCGGAGCGGCGGCCGTGGATTGGTGGGATGGCCCGCGCCCGGAGGGCCGTGCCGAGGGCCTGCTCGAACGCTTTGACTGCGTGAAGCCCGCGGCGATTCTCTTCCTGAAAGCGGCTGATGGCAAGACCGTGAAGCTCTCCATCATCGACCCTTCCAAGGTCGTCTTCGCCGGAGGCGGAGAGCTTGCCCTGAATTGCGGCGTGCAAAAACCCGCCCGCCGCGTGCGCATCGAATACGTGCCCAAGGTGAACGCAAAGACCGGATCGATCGGCGAGGTGGCCCTCATCGAGTTCGTGCAATGAGCCAGCCCCACCGCCTGCGCTGGCTGGCCATGTTCGTCTTCACCCTGGCCAGTTCGCTCAGCTTTATTGACCGTCAGATCCTCGCCGCCCTGGTGCCCGCCATCCAAGGCGAATTCGGCCTGACTCTGGCGCAGTATGGGCTCGTCGTGTCGGTCTTCTCGATCGTTTACGCGGTCACCGCGCCCTTCGCCGGTATGTTCATCGACCGCGCTGGGCTGAATACCGGCATCATTGTTTCCATCGCCGTTTGGTCGGCAGTCGGCGTCGCAACCGAAATGCCCACCGGGTTCCTCGGCCGGCTCGTCGCCCGCGCCGCTCTTGGGTTCGCCGAATCCGGGAACCTGCCCGCCAGCGGCAAAGCGGGCGCACTCTACCTCGCCCCGGGGAATGTGCGTTGGGCTCGG
>CAYUZM010000356.1:0-6285 GCA_964449665.1 uncultured Solibacteraceae bacterium | reverse complement strand
GCCGCGATTGTGGCCCCGTTGCTGGCGGGCGCGGCGCGCGTGGTTTACCTGTCGACGACGGGGGTGTACGGCGACGCGCATCAAGTGGATGAAACCACGCCCGCAGCGCCACGCCACAGGCGCGAAGAGTTGCGCGTGGAAGAGGAGCGCACGCTCGCCGCGGGCGCGTGGAGCACGCTGGTGTTGCGTCCGGCGGCGATCTACGGTCCGGGCCGGGGCGTTCATGAGTCGATGCGGGCGGGTAAGTATCGCCTACCGGGGGACGGGGCAAACTACATCAGCCGCATTCATGTGGACGATCTGGCCGCGCACTGCGCCGCCGCGCTCGACTCCGAGGTTACCGGTACGTTTCCCGTTGCCGACGATGAGCCGTGTCCGGCGCGCGAGATTGCCGGATTCTGCGCGAACCTGCTGGGCGTGCCGATGCCCGAGTTCACCGAACGGCTTCCCGGCGACGACACACGCCGGGCGAATCGGCGCGTGGACGGCCGCGCCATTCGCGCCGCACTCGGCGTGGCGCTGCGGTACCCGAGCTATCGACAAGGAATTGTAGCCAGCCTGTCATAATCAATCGAATGAGTTCGTCGCCGGTGGCCGCAGCATTGGTTGTGTTGCTGTGCGCTTATGGGGCGAGCGCGCAGAAATCGGAAACGCCAGCGCCGAAGCCAGCGCCGGAGGCTCCCGCGTCAGCCGCGCGCAGCGAGCTGAACCTGCTGGGCAAAACAGATGCGCAGAACGGCGAGAGCCGGCGCAACGAAAACGTTCAGTTCAACCTCATCGACAACAACGCACTGAAAGAGTTGAACACGCGCACGGGCACCACGGCGACGCTTGTGCCGGAGTTTCGCGCCGACCGCTCGTACTTCGGCAGCGAGTTCGGCGTCAGTCCGGCGGCCACGCTGCACTTGAATGCCGCCAAGGCGCCGCCGTGGCATGGCAGCGTGTTCTTTCTGCACGGCAACAGCGTGTTCAACGCGCGCTCCTTCTTCACCGTGGGCGAACTCAAGCCCGCGCATGAGAACCAATATGGCGCCGCGATCACGCTGCGGCTTTCGGACAAGACGCACGCCACCTTTGACGGCTCGCAGAACCGGATGCGCGGATTCGTGAACGGGAACGTGCTGGTCCCGAAGGCCGAGGAACGCACGCCGCGCCTTGCCGATCCGGTGCGCCGCGCGCTGATCCAGAAGTTCATCGACGCGTTTCCGGCGGAGCTTCCCAACCGCACCGACATCAACGAGCGCGCCCTGAACACGAACGCGCCGCAGGCGATCAACGACCACAACGCGACGCTGCGCCTGGACCATCAGGCCACCACGCGCGATGCGCTGTTTGCGCGCTACCAGTTCACGTCGCAGTTTGTGGATGCGTTCCAGTTCGTCGCCGGGCAGAACCCGGACACGACCACCAAGGCCCATGCTGCCGTGCTCACCTGGAACCGGACATGGACGGCGCAAACGGTGACGCAGGCGACGGCGGCGTTTGACCGCGTCACGTCGCTGCTGGTCCCGGAGCCGAACGCGGTGGGCCCGCAGGTGAACTTCTCGAACGTGATCGCCACGCTCGGGCCGAGTTCATCCATTCCGATCGACCGCGCGCAGAACCGGTTTCGCATCGCCGCCGGCGTGCAGCAATCGCGCGGCACGCACAACTGGTATGCCGGAGGCGAGCTGACGCGGCGGCATGTGAACGGGTTTGAGGCCTCATCGCATCGCGGCAATCTGTATTTCCGGAACGACTTTGGCCGCGACGCGATGACGAACTTCCTGCTTGGAATTCCGAGCCGCTTCAGCGGCGCAACCGGCAACGCCACGCGCGCCTTCCGCACCTGGGAGCCCTACGTGTATGCGAGCGATGCGTGGCGCGCGACCTCCTGGTTGAGCCTGCATTACGGCCTTCGATGGGAGATGGCGGGCGCGCCAGCGGAGGCGCAGAACCTGACGCCCGTTCCCTATCCGTGCGATTGCAACAATGTTGCCCCGCGGCTGGCTATTGCGCTGCGGCTGCCCGGCGAGTGGGGCACGCTACGGGCCGCCTATGGACTTCACTACGGCGATATCTTCCCGGTTACTTACGGCCAAACGCGCTACAACCCGCCGCTCAATCAGAAATTCGAGATCCAGGTTCCGGACCTTCTGCTCCCTTTTTCGCAACTGAACATTCCGGTCGATCCAGGCGCGCGCAGCACGTTCGTGGATGTGGACGGCCGGTTGCGCAGTCCCTATTCGCACCAATACAACGTACTCTGGGAGCCGCGCCTGAGCCGCCACTTCCGGCTGCAATTGGGATACCTGGGCAGCCGTTCGCAGAAGCTGCTGTTCATGTGGTACACCAACCGCGCGCGGCCGGTTGCCGGGGTTCCGCAAACCACGGCGACGATCACGGACCGCCGGCCGGATGCGCGCTATTTCGATCATCGCCGCATCGTCAACGGCTCGCGCGGATATTTCGACGCGGGCCGGGCCACGCTCGTGATGCCGGGCTATCACGGCCTTTCCTGGGACGCCTCTTACTGGTGGAGCAAGGCGATCGACCTGGGCGGCGCCTACACGTCCACGGGCGCGGGCGACGATGGGCGGCAAGGGCTGGCACAAAGCGAGTTCAACGTTTGGGGCGACATGCGCGGTCCCAGCGTGTTCGACCAGCGGCACGCGTTTCTTCTGCGCGCCAACTATGCGACGCCCGCGCTCACGGCTTCCCACACGCTTGCCCGCATTGTGGGGAAGTGGGATGTTTCCGCCGTTGCGCTCGTGAAGACCGGCACGCCGTTCACGGTGTTCAGCGGTTCCGACGCGCCGGGCTTCGGGAATGTGGACGGCGACCAGGGCGACCGTCCCAATGTCGTGGATCCGGCGGTTCTCGGCCGCACGATCGGCCATCCAGACACATCGCGGGCATTGCTTCCGGCAAGCGCGTTCACCTACATCGCACCCACGGACGCGCGCGGCAACCTCGGCTCCAACACGTTTCGCAAAGCGGGGATTGGCAACGTGAATCTTTCGCTGCAGCGGGCCTTCCCGCTGGGCGGCGACCGGCGCCTGACGCTGCGCGCCGAGGCGGTGAACGCCTTCAACACGCCGCAATTCGCCGAACCGTGGAAAGAGGTGTCCAGCCCGAGCTTCGGCTTCATCACGAACACGCTCAACGACGGGCGCGCGTTCCGGTTCCAACTCAGGCTGGCGTTTTAGAGCGGGGCGT
Source organism: uncultured Solibacteraceae bacterium (assembly GCA_964449665.1). Lineage (GTDB taxonomy): Bacteria > Acidobacteriota > Terriglobia > Bryobacterales > Bryobacteraceae > JAFLBB01. Next base: position 3,087 of record CAYUZM010000356.1, on the reverse strand, counting down.
CTCAGGCGCTGGGCTCAGGCGCTGAGTTCCATTCCCCCCGCCACACGGCGCGAGTAGAATAACGACCAATGCAACGCGTCCTGGTCCTTCTTGCGTCTCTACTGCTTCCTCTCGCGGCTGCTCACGCGCAAACAGGCTTCGCGGGCAAGCTCGACCGGCAGCGCGCCATCCTACGCTACGTGCGCCAGGGCTGCGGCACGGGGGCCAACTCGACCAACTTTCAAACGCTCGCGCCTACGGCCGCGCAGTTGACCTTTCCCGGTGGATTCTCGTGCGAGTCGTTCGTTTCCGACAACATCACGATGAGTTGGACCGTACCCACGGGCGCGGTGAACGCCGCCATTCCCGCCGATAACGCCACGACGGTTGCGCTGGTGCAACCAGGCAGCGCGGCTGTGACGGTAGCGGTCAACGGCTCGGCGGGCTACAACGCGCAGACCAGCGAATCGCACTCCTTCTATTCGCGCGCCACGTTGAAGGAGTTCACCGGCGGCGCGTGCGCCACGGCGGAACGGACGGTGAATGAGAACCTGCAGGGCGTCAATACGGCGAACCTGTCGGTGACGGCGACGTGTCCGCTCAATCAAGCCAAGGGGCTCACGATCGTGCCGGGGAGCGTGGTGAAACAGAACAACCAGGTGGCGAGTTTTGAAGCCGCGCTCACGTTTGAAACCAATGTCGATCTCGCGCATGGCAATCAGTTTGGATCGGGCGGCTGGCGCGGGGGCGTGTACACGATCACGGTAGAGGCGATCTACAAGTTCGCGGTGACGGCCGATTATGGGATCGATCACATCGAGGTGGTGCAGGTGACGCAGACGGCCGACAACCGCATTCCGCTGGTGGCGGACAAGCACACGATAGCCCGCGTGTTCGCCAAGCTGGTGAGCGGCGATGCGGAGCCTGTGCGCGGCGTGCCGATGATTCTGCGCGCCTACCGTAACGGCACCGAGCTTCCGGATTCGCCGCAAGTGAACACGCTGGGCGCCACCGAGACGTGGCGTGCGCCGGCGCGCACCAGCATTGCGCATGGGTTCCGGTTGCCCGACGCCTGGCGCATGGCGGGCACGATTGAACTGAGGGCCGAGATCAATCCAGACCGCACGCTGGAAGAGCCGAACTACAACAACAACACGGGCTCCGTGCAGGCCACCTTTGTTACCAAGCCGGGACTCGCATTGCGGTATGTGCCCGTCTGTTTTGAAGTGCCCGGATTGCCCAAGACTTGTCCCACCAATCTTGCAGGGTCGTTCGACTATCTGATCCCCCAATTGTTTCCCGTCGCCGAATCGAAGTACTCGTATCAAGCTCTGGCCGTGCCCGAACAGATTTACCCGCGCGCGCTCACCAACTGGGCATGGCGTTCGGCGTTTCTGCGCTGGGTGTCGCGTCTCGACCAATCGGCCCAGACGGCCGGCGACACATTTGACAACCTAATCGCGTGGGTGCCGGACGGCTACGCGCCCGGGTTGCTCGGCCTCGCCCGATTCAAGACGGGCAGCGGCGGTCGGGTCAGCCTGAACGTTGCTAACGAATCGGCGCAGCACCTCAGCGCGCTCACCGTCGCGCATGAACTCGGCCATAACTACGACCTGCACCACACGGCGCAGGAGGACAGTTGCGGCTCCAAGGACGCGGGCACCGACTGGCCGTACCCGGTTTCCTTGATACGCGAGATTGGAATCAGCGGAAACACGGCCCGGCTCTACCCACCGGACACGTATCAGGACATCATGTCCTACTGCTACAAGCAATGGATTGCTCCGTTCCACTATCTGAAGCTGTTCAATGGCGGCGTTGTCGTTCCCGGCACGGCGGCGGCGAAGGGCTCGCTGCGCGGCGCGGCTCCGACCGACTACTGGGTTTTGACGGGAGAGGTGGAACGCACCGCCGCGCGAGGCATGATCGATCCGGTCCTGCCCGTGCGCTCGACTCTCGACCCGACACCTGCCGCAGCCAGCGGGAGTTTCTGCCTTCTGCTGCAGGCGGGTTCCACGACGGCGGCCTCCTATTGCTTCACACCGGAGTTTCGCGATGGCTCAACGGGCGAGCAGACCGAGGTCGACTCGTTCGATCTGCGCGTGCCCGTACTCGCGGGCGTGACGAAGATTTCGCTGCAAAAGTCCGGCGTGGAGATCGCTTCGCGCACTCTCTCCGCAAACGCACCGGCGGTGCAATGGCTGCTCCCGTCCGCGGCTGAGATGTGGCCCGACGCCACGCCGCGCACGCTGCGCTGGCAGGGCGCCGATGCCGACGCGGACACGCTCGTCTACCAAATCAGCTACTCGGCCGATAATGGCGCCACGTGGCTGCCGATCGCCATTGACTACGCTGCCTCCGAGTACGCGCTGGACCCATCGCGTATTCAAGGCGGCGCACAGGTTCGCTTGCGAGTAACCGCTTCGGACGGCTTCCGGTCGACATCGGCGGAAGTGGGGCCGATCAACGTGCAGCAGCGCCCGGCGATTGCGGTGGCGGGCTCGCCGGTCGATCTTGGCGTAGCCACGGTTGGCGCCACGGAATCGAAGTCGATTTTGGCGCGCAATAGCGGCAATGGGCCTCTTCGTATCGATCGCGTCACTTCATCCAGCCCGAAGTTTTTGCTGTTGCCGCCCGCGCTTCCGATGCTGGTTCCAGCCGGAGGAACTATCTCGCTTCGCGCCGCTTATACACCGGGCGCGTTGGGCGCCGACACCGCCACGATTACCGTGGTAAGCAACGCGAGCGGCCAGGAGACATTCACGTTTCTTGTGCGGGCCACGGGCGTGGATGGCAAGAAGCCACGCATTGAAGCCGATCCACCGTCGATCGGCTTCCGGCCCACAGCTCCTGGTTTGACGGCGTCCGCGAGGCTCACGCTGCTCAACCCGTCGCTGGTGCCGCTGAATGCCAGTTGGCGCATTGAGGGGGCGGGCTTCCGGCTGACGGGTTCCGCGGCGCAGGCGGCAATCACCTCAGGCGGGCAGAACGACGTTGCGATCGAGTTTGCGCCCACGGCGGCCGGCAAGTACACCGCGAATCTGATTGTGACGAGCGACGATCCCGACCGGCCCACCCGCGCCCTGTCCATTCCGGAAGCCGCCGAAC
>CAYUZM010000355.1:3825-6295 GCA_964449665.1 uncultured Solibacteraceae bacterium | reverse complement strand
TGTTCATGACGCCGATTCCGCCGACGAGCAGGCCGAGGCTGGAGAGGGCGATGGAGACGAGCACGAGGACGCCGGTGAAGGAGTCGAACTGGGCGATGATCTGGTCGGCGGTGGAGACGTTGAAGTCGTCGTCGGCCGCGGTGGGCAGGCGGCGGATGCGGCGGAGGGAGGCCTTGATTTCTTCGATGGCGGATTCGCGGAGGCCTTCGCGGGCCTGGAAGGTGATGAGGTAGCGGTCCGAGGCGGGGTAGCGCATTTGTACGGTGCGGAGGGGGACGGTGACCTGGGTGTCGAGTCCGTTTTCGCCGAAGAAGCCGCCTTTGGCGAGGGCGAAGACGCCGACGACGCGGAACTCGGCGCCGTCGAGCATGAAGGTTTTGCCGGTGGCGCCGCCGGTGGGGAAGAGGGCATCGGCGATGTTGGCTCCGAGGACGGCGACCTTATCGCCGCGGGCGGCTTCGGCGGGGGTATAGACGCGGCCTTCCTTGAGTTCACGGGGCTGGATGAGGAAGCCTTCGTAGTCGCCGCCGACCAGGGATAGATTGTCGGATTCGAAGCCGGGGACCTTGGCGGTGAGGGGTTTGCCGTTGGCGATGGTGGGCGGGAAGACGGCGATGCCGGCGCGGTCGCAGGAGGGGCAGAGGCGGAGGATCTGTTCGGCGTACTCGGGTTTGATGGGGCGGCGGCGGCGTTCCTTGAGTTTGCCTTCGCCTTGCGGCGGGCCGCTGACACGGGAGACGAAGATGTTGTTGGGCCCGAACTCCTCGAAGAAGACGACGATGCCTTTGCGCAGGCCGGTGAGGAGGCTGGAGACGGTGATGACGGTGGTGATGCCGATGACGATGCCGAGGATGGTGAGGCCGGAGCGGAAACGGTGAGTCCACACCGAGTCGAAGGCCATGTTGAAGTTTTCACGGGGGGAGAGTTGCATGTTTTACTCGGCGCGGAGGGCGGCGATGGGATCCATTTTGGCGGCGCGGCGGGCGGGATACCAGCCCGAGATCATTCCGGTGACGCTGGAAACGAGCAGGGAGATGACGACGTAGGGCACGGTGATGGGTAGAGTGACCTCCATGACGATGCCGAGGAGGAATGCGGCGGCGGCCCCGAGGGCGAGGCCGAGGAGGCCGCCGACGGAGGCGAGGATGGTGGCTTCGGTGAGGAACTGGAGCATGACATCGTTCGAGCGCGCGCCGAGGGCTTTGCGGATGCCGATTTCGCGGGTTCGTTCGGTAACGCTGACGAGCATGATGTTCATGATGACGATGCCGCCGACAACCAGCGAGATGGCGGTGATGGGAACGACGACGACGGCGATGGCGCCCATGATCTGATCGATGAAGCCGCGGATGGCGTCGGGGGTGAGAGTGTCGAAGTTGTCGGCGGCGCCGGGGCGGGCTTTGAAGCGCGTGCGCAGGGCGACGCGTGAGATGTCGAGCGCGGAGTTGAAGTCGAGTCCGGATTCGGGGCGCGGTTTGGCGAACACGGCCATGGAGCGGTCGTTGCCATAGAGCCGGGTGAAGACGGTGTAGGGCATGTAGACCTGGTTATCCTGCGACTGGCCGCCGGTGGAGCCGAGCTTTTCCTGCATGCCGATGATGGTGAAGTCGAACCCTTTGATGCGGATTTTCTTGCCGATGGGGGAGGCTCCCATGAAGAGCTTGTCGCGGATGTCCTGGCCGATGGTGCAGACGTACTGCCGGGAATCCTCTTCCTGTTGGGTGAAGAAGCGGCCTTCTTCGACGGCGACGTCGCGAATTTCGGCAAGTTCGGCCGAGACGCCGAGGAGGATGGCGGCTTCGTAGGAGGCGGTGTCCGTTTTGACGTCCTCGATACGGTTGCGGTAGGGGGAGTAAAGGATTTGATCGCCGGTTGTAAGACGGAGGTAATCGACGTCCTCCTGGCGGATGGGTTTATTGGTGCGGAGTTTGGCGGCGCGTTCGGACCTGGTCATCTTGCCGACGTTGGCAACCTGGGCGATGAGGTAGGACTCGGTACCGAAGGCCTTAGCCGTACTTGTTTGGGCATACAAGCCGAGGCCGTCGATGGCGGCGCCGACGAGGACGACGCTGGCGACGCCGATGATCATGCCGAGTAACGTGAGGGCGCTGCGGAGTTTATGGGCGCGGATGGAATCGATCGCAAGTCCGGCGGCGGTGCCGATGAGGTAGAAGAACGGGTGCGAGGCTGGTATTGGAGTACTGGACATCAGTTCTTTCTGGCCTAGGCTGTTAGATGTTGCCGCATCCAAACGTGTGATGCAAACTGGGTATCACTAGGATACGGGCTTTTCGATACAGTCTGAAGGCCTTTCCGGGACGGATTCAGGAAAACTAATGCTGTCAACGGTTACGAGGAACGGGAACGAGGTGGGGCAGTGGAGCGCGCCGGGCTTTCCGTACGTGATTGAGATTGAGCTGGACGTGTTGGAAGAGATCCGGCACCGGGCCGAGGAAGGGTTTCAGCGGAT
>CAYUZM010000355.1:0-3815 GCA_964449665.1 uncultured Solibacteraceae bacterium | reverse complement strand
TTCACAGGATGGGGGATGGCGGGGTGAAGTTTGGCGGGGTGATGTATGGGCGCGTCGACGATGGGGTGGTGCTGATTCTGGAGTGGCGCGGGCTGGAGTGTGACCATTCGATGGGACCGAGTTTTGTACTGAGCGAGGCCGACCGGGGGAAGTTAGCGTCGTTGATCGAGCTGCCGGGGCGGGACCGGTTGTTGAGCGGGATGGAAGCGGTGGGGTGGTGGGCCTCGCACGGGCGCAGCGCGGTGGCGCTGAAGCCGCAGGACGTGGAGGTACACGAGCGGTATTTTCCGGGCGCGCGGCAGGTGGCGCTGATTGTGAAGCCGGCGCGGCAGGGGCCGTCGGCGGCGGGTTTTTTCTGCCGCAACAGCGAAGGCGAGTTGCAGACCGAAACGAGCGCGAAGGAGTTTGAGGTGCGGGCGAACGTGAGCGCGCTGATGCGGCCTCCGCGGGCGACGGCGGCGCCGCAGCCGGTGGCCGACGCGCATCAGAGAGTGACGGCTCCGGCGTCGCTGGCGCCTCCGAGGCCGATCGGTCCGCGGCGGCATGACCGGGACGGCGGGCGGGAAGCCGGGCGGGAACGCCTGGCGGCCGGAACGCCGGTGGCGGTGGCCGCCGAGCCCAGGATGCAGGCAGAAGTAGCGGTCGGTCCGATGTTCGGCAACTATGCCGAACCGAAGAAGGGATTCCGTTGGGGCCTGGTGGGCGCGGTGCTGGCGGTGGTGGCGTTGATTGCGGCGGCGGTGCTGTTGATTCCGCAACTGATGAGCAACCAGCCGGACGCGGCGGGGCTGCGCGTGGAAGAGAGCGGGGCGCTGTTGCTGATCCGTTGGGACCAGACGATTCCGCGGGTACGGTTTGCCGACGGGGGCACGGTGGAGATCACCGACAACGGGGAGACGCACGTGATCCGGCTGGACGCCGAGGAGTTGACGGCCGGCATGGTGACCTACGTGCGCCAGGGGGGCGACGTGAAAGTGGCCTTGCGGGTGACGCGGAACGGCTCGGTGTCGCTCGAGGAGTTCGCGCGTTACCTGGGTCCGCAGGTGCCGCCGAGGGAGGCCACGGCCGAGAGCGCGGGGGCGCTAAGCAGCCAGTTGGGCGCCGACGAACAGCGCGTGGACGAGGCGACGCGGCAGGAGGCGGCGCGGAAGGCGCGGCTGGAGGAATCGGTGCGGATTCTGGAGAACCGGCTGCGGCAGTAGGGGCGAGCAGGGAGTGCGTGGGGGCCAGAGTAGGGCGCGCGCGGGGGCCAGAGTAGGGCGCGCGCGGGGGGAACAAAGCCCGGCCTTGCTCAACGTCAAAGAACCTGAATCCGGACCGATGAGAACTACGTAGGTGGCCTCACTGGGCCGCCTGAAGGAATCGGGGGCCAACGCCTATTCCCGCCGAGATAGGGCGGGCGGCGTGGCCGGTAAACGGATTACATGTTCGCAATTATTGGGATCGTTGTCGTCATTGCCGCCGTAATTGGCGGTTACCTGATGGAGCACGGCGTGCTGGCCGTGCTGGTGCAGCCGGCCGAATTGGTGATTATCGGGGGCGCGGCGTTGGGGACGCTGTTGATTGCCAACCCGATGGCGACCATCAAGAAGCTGGTGGCGGGGTTGATGGGGATTCTCAAGGGCAGTCCCTTCGGGAAGGATCTCTATCTGGAAACGCTCAAGATGATGAACGCGCTGTTCATGTCGGCGCGCAAGCATGGGGCGACCAAGCTGGAGGCCGACATCGAGGAGCCGCACAAAAGCGACGTATTCACGAAGTATCCGAAGTTTCTGGCCAACCATCACGCGGTGGATTTTCTGTGCGACACGATGCGGATGTCGGTCTCGGGCGGCGTGGATGCGTTTTCGCTCGACCAGATGATGGAGCTCGACATGGAGGTTCACCATCATGAGACGCAGATGCCGATCTCGGCGTTGAATACGGTGGCCGACAGTCTGCCGGGGTTGGGCATTGTGGCGGCGGTGTTGGGCGTGGTGATCACGATGGGATCGCTGGGCGGGCCGCCCGAGGAGATTGGGCACAAAGTGGGCGCGGCGCTGGTGGGGACGTTTCTGGGCATTCTGCTGTGTTACGGATTCCTGGGGCCGCTGGCGTCGAACATGTCCAAGATCGCCGACGCCGAAGGGCAGTACTTCAACGTGATCCGGGTGGGAGCGATCGCCTATATCAGAGGGAATGCTCCGATTTTGTCGGTGGAGTTCGCGCGGCGGGCGATTCCGCACGACGTGCGGCCGAGCTTCAAGGAAATGGAAGCGGCCTGCAAGGGCACGGCGGCGCCCGCCAGCTAGCCGGATACGCGCATGGACGACGATAAGCAACCGATCATAGTCATCAAAAAGAAGGCCGGCCATGGAGGGCACCATGGCGGGGCGTGGAAGGTGGCCTACGCGGATTTCGTGACGGCGATGATGGCCTTCTTCATGGTGATGTGGCTGATGAACAGCAACGAGAAGATCAAGGAGGCGGTCGCGGGGTACTTCAAGGATCCCGACGGGAAGGGCAAGCAGAGCGGGCGCGCATCGGCCGGGGCGGGCGAGGCGCTGAACATCAACAAAGACAACATGAGCCAACTGAAAGAGCAACTGGAGGAGGCGATGAAGAAGATGCCCGACTTCGACCAGTTGAAAGATCAGGTGTCGATGACGGTGACCGGCGAGGGATTGCGGATCGAGCTGCTCGAGACCGAGCGCGGGATGTTCTTCGAGAGCGGGAGCGCGCGGCCGAGCGAGAACGGCGAGGAGTTGATTGTGATGCTGGCCAAGGAACTGGGGGCCTTGCCGAATCACCTGCTGCTGGAGGGGCACACGGATTCGAAGCCGTTTGCCGGGGGCGGCGACTATACGAACTGGGAATTGTCGGCGGACCGGGCGAACAGCGCCCGGAGGTTGATGGAGAATAGCGGGCTGCGCGTGGGGCAGGTGGCGCAGGTGCGCGGATTCGGCGACCGCAGTTTGCGCGTGCCCAACGATCCGCTGGCGGCGTCGAACCGGCGCGTATCGGTGATTGTGAAGTACATGGACCCGCCGCCGAGGGCCGAAAGTCCGCCTGCGACTGATGCTCCGCCGCCGGCCGCGCCGAAAGCGGCAGCGCACTAAAGCGGCAGAGCACAAATCGGGCAGTGCACTAAACGGACATCGGCGTTTCGACGAATGCGGGGGGGGGGGTGGACTGCGGATGGCCGCCTCGATGGACTGCTCCCAGTGGGCTGCCCCCAGTTGCGATGCCCCCCGATCCGAGTTCATCGGCGTGAATCGGCGGCCCCGAAAATCCGGGAGTCACGGCTCTCCCCGCAGGGAGATCTCCTCCACTCACCTACACATACCCTGCCACTTCGGGGTGACGCCTAACGCTCCCATGCGACGCTGGTGCCGTGATCTGCACGCCAATCAGCGCCCGCCGTGCCCGCACCGTCGCTGGCAGCGCGGGCAGCACCGCCCTCGCTGCCCGCACCACAGCCCGCGCCGCTTGCACGGCCGCCCTCGCTGCCCGCACCACAGCCCGCCCGCCTGCACGGCCGCCCGCGCTGTCCGCACCACAGCCCGCACCGTCCCGTTGGCTTTCTCAAAAAATTGCCACTACGAAACCAACCCAAACTACGCTGCAAACAAAAGGGTTTGCCGCCAGGGTGAACCCATCCAACCCAAAAGCCAACGGCGCCGCGTCCATGCCAGTGGACAGACGACCGGAATCCAACGGCCTCCACACGGTCGATTACCGACTTATTCCTCCGCAATTCCGCCGCCGTAAGTCTTCTCCTCTCAATCTCCATCCGTCGCGGCCCGCGCCCGCCTACCGTTGTTGACTTCAGATAA
>CAYUZM010000354.1:0-6307 GCA_964449665.1 uncultured Solibacteraceae bacterium | reverse complement strand
TGCCCGCCCAGTCGACGAACATCTTCTCGCCGGCCTTGTGCTCCTGCCGCAGCACCACGTCGAGCTTCGAGCGCCAGCGCTGGTACAGTTCGCAGAAGCGCGAGTACCGGTAACTCTCCGGGTTGGCTTCGCGGTATTCCTCCCACAGCAGTTGCAGCGTCAGATGCCGGTGCTGGCGCAACTGCTCATGTATCGCGGCGAAGTCCGGCGGCGTGCGCGCTGGATTCTTCTCCGCCACGCTCGTCTCCGGGCGCGGGTACAACGCCGCTTCCACACGCTCTTCGTCCCAGCCTTCGGGCAACGGCCAACTCAGACCGGCCGCCTCGGCTCGCTTCAGGTACTTGTGAACCGTGCTCGCCCCGATCGCGCAGCTTCGCCCGATCTGTTCGCAGCTCAGTTTGAGTTCATATCGGAGGCGCAGCACCTCCCGGATCTTCCGCATGGACAATCTCCTGGCCGGCACCGTGTTCCTCCCTTGGGAGGTTCATTGTGCCGGGATAATGTCCAGCGCCGCCCGCCTGTGGAAATCATTCCGGGCCATCGTGAATGCCATTCCGGGGTCGCGCGAAAACCGTTCGCCTTCCCGCCGGAACCGCCGTTCACGTTCACCCCGGAATCCCATTCACCTTCAGCCCGGAGTGACGTTCACGTTCGCCCCGGAACCGCGTTCATCTTCGCCCGGAATCCGCAGTGATCTTCATTGGCCGGTTTTGCAGTGTCCCCAGAGGTCCCAAGTGATCGCGTTGCCAGGAGAATGACGATCGCCTTGAACGGAGAACGCTGATCGGTTTCCCAGGAGAATCAGTGATCGCTTTCAGCGGAGAACCGGTGATCGGTTACGCGGAGAATCCGCAGTTGGCACCCGAATCGAAGCTGGACGAAGCCAATAGAGGATGCAGCGGTCTGGCTCCGCAACTCGCTCACCTTCTCCCGCTAGGCGGCGAATCGAACTTCGCATGAGCCGCTAGACCGTAGGAGCGCCAAACGCGTTCCCCGACGAGCGCGCCTTTAACTCTCTTCGAACCCCGAGTTCTCGAACTTGAGCGTCCTGCAGTTTTCGGTGACGGTGCGGACGACATTGTCCGGCGCACCGGAGGGCATTTCAGCCTCGATTTCCAACGTGATACTCACCTTCGCCCCGAGCAGGCTACCGAGGTGCTGCACTACCGCGCTGGCGATCTGATCGACATCCCGCGAAAGACGAGTCGCGTCGATCTTCGCAGTGCCGTGGAAACGGCGTAACGTGACCTTCCTCGGCTCCGCGCTACCGCCAATCGGTGCTGTCCCCGGCAACGCAACGCCCGCACCACTTTCCGGGGCACCCTGCGTTGAAGCTGTTGCCGGTGAAGTTGGCCGAGTTGCTGCTGCTGCCGCCGCAGCTTCTTTTTCCTGCTGCGCGACCGCTACCTCCGGCTTTATGACAACGCTGGTTGCGTTCAACTGGACGGTTGGGCGGCGACCCGCCTCAAGGCCCCGATACCGGTCTGTCGGAGGGTCGTAGAAATCGGCGTACGCAAAGGCATCCTGCGACCAGGTGAGTCGGCCCACGCCATCCTGAATCGCATCGAGTAGCACCTGAGCGTTCTTGACGCGGGGCAGATAGAGATATTTCGCAAAGTCGTCCGCCAACTGCTTCACACCAACGTGGTTCCCGCGCCACAACGGGACCTGATCGATCTCGAAGCGCAGGATAGTCCCGGCCATGCTCGTGACCAACAGTCCGTCGTTCTTAAGCTTCTTCGACGCGCGTTCCGCCAGCCACTCCTGCCCCTGAAGCCTGAACTCCTGCCACTCGACTGCGGGGAACGGTTGGCCGGACTCAGGGCGCTTCTGCCCAGCGACCAGCAGCCAGACATATGTCTCTGGGATTCGGGCCTTCACAGCTTTGTCGGAACTGTCCAGCCGCTGCTCCACCTGGTTGGCCTGGAATGGCGTCAGGTTCAGGGAAACCTTTTCCTTGTCGATGGACTGCCAGGCCATGTAAGAGCGAACAGCCTTATCTAGGTCCACCAACCGGGTCTTGTCGGCTGCCAGGAAGATCAGCATGTTGCCGCAGTTTCGGCCAGCCGCTCCGCGATTCAGGATCTCCAACGCCGAGTGCCGCCCTGGGCTGGAATCGGTCTTCGCGCTGTGCGGATAGTCCGGGCTCAGGATGACCAACTTCGCCTCAGGTTCATCTACGACGTCACTGGAACCGGTCGGACACGGATGGACCTTCGAGAAATCGCCCTTGTGCTTCGGCTCCTCCATCAGGCGCCGCTTGATCTCTTCCGTCACGTCTTCCGGGTGGTATCGCTCCGCTCGCTCTTCCGCCAATCTGTTTACGCTAGGCTGCGTCGCGTACCAATAGCGACTGCCATCCACGTAGAGATACGTCGCCTGATCGGCCAACTTCCGTAGGGCATCGCCGAACGTCCCTGATGTTTCGCCCGGCTGGACACACCCTAGCTTGATCTGCCGGTCTTCAAGGCCCTTCTTAGTGGCGTCCTGAGTCGGGGCCGATCCGAGGTACAACGTGCGCGCCACTCGGCGCGTCGCGGAATATCGTCCCAACATCGGGTTCTCGCGGTCGATCTTTAGCGGCAGCGAGTTCGCGCCGTCAATGTCCTTTTCGATGATCGGGTCCCATACCGGGGGCAAGTAACGCGTCAGTTCACTCTGGACCGAGGGCGCGTCCACAGGCACGCTGGCCGGGAGGATCATCAGACCTTTATCCTCGCGTTCCCACAACGTATGAATCACCGAGGACATCAGCCGAAGTACACCGCGAGTCCGCTGGAATTTGTCGAGGGTCGACCAGTCGTTGTACAGCCGGTCGAACAGTTCCGGGTGGATCGGGTACGCCGCCTTCATGCGACGCTCGTACTCGGACTTGCCCGCTTCCGAAGGAAACTCCTGCGCAAATTTTCGATACTCGTCCGCGAACGCCTTGACCACCGCATCTCGCGCCGTAAACAATTCGGGGTCCGTGATCGGCTGGAACAATCGCCGCCGAACGATCTCGAAACCTTCTTCCGCGCTGGCCGGACGCCACGACGTTTCAACTCGCTCGATGACGTTCTTCAGGCGCTCCAACGCAGCCAATCCACCCTCGCCTCCGATTTCGTTCTGCGACGCCGGAATGCTGACCACCAGCAGGGTCTTGTCCGCCAGCTTCGCCGACTCGCTCAAGGTCTGGGCGAAAGTGAAATGTGCGTCAAAGTCGCCAGCGGGCAAATCGGACTTGTTCTAGAGTTGCCTCGCATACGCCACCCACTCGTCGATCAGGATCAGGCATGGCGAGTACTTGTTGAAAAGAAGCCGCAAAGAGTCGCCCGGGCTGACGGCCTTCTCGTCCGCGCTGCGCACCATCTCGTAGCCTTCTTTGCCGCCCAGTTGCCACGCCAACTCGCCCCACAGGGTGCGCACCACAGTCCCGTCGGGCTTTGTGTGCACATCCGCCGGCGAGAGCCGGTTGCCGACGAGAACCGCGCGGCGAACCTTCGGCGGCTGAGATACTCCGGCCAGCTGCGTGACCGTCTCCAGCCCCGGTAGCTGCCCGGCAGGTACGCCAGCGAACAGATGCCACAGCGCCAGCATCGAATGCGTCTTGCCGCCGCCGAAGTTAGTCTGCAATTCCACCACTGGGTCGCCACCGTGCCCGGCCAGCCGCAGAAGCGCGTTCGCGAGCAGCTTTTGCAAGCCTTCCGTGATGAACGTCCGTCGAAAGAACTCGACGGGGTCTTTATATTCGTCCGACCCCTCCCGAAGGTAAACCTGCCAGAGATCGGCTGCGAACTCTGCCTGTTGGTAGCGGCCGGAAGCCACATCCGGGTGTGGCATCACAATCTCCCGCCACGGACGCAGGCCCGTCGCCGGCTTGCCTTCTACCGCGATGCTCGATTCCTTCCGCTTCTGGGTCCGGAGTTGTTCCTCGAACTTGACGCGCAGGATCTCGGCCTTCATCTGTTCCACCGACTCGACCTGCTCTGCCGAGACCGCCGCCAGCAATCGCGAAATGCAGTCGATGGCCCGGTAGGCGTCGTCTGTCGAGAAGGCCTTCTGGTGAGCCCATTTGTTGCGGACGTCGCAAAGTTCGAACGCCAGGCTCCGCTCCGAAGGGCCGAGGATCTTCTTGAAGCAGTCGTTCCACAGCTCGCACATTACCTGCAGCAGGGCCTGGGTGTCCCAATTCAGCCCTTTGCCGTCCTTGCCTGGCTGTTGCCAGTCGGGGAAGCTCGGACGCGCCGTGTCCAGCCAGCGGTCCTTGTAGGTGGCTTTCAACTCGCGCTCCACGTAGGGGCGCAATCCATCCTTTAGGATATCCAGAGCCTTTCCGACCCGTTCGCTATTCGTTATGGCCATGGTATTTCGACTGTTCTCCTACCGCAGTTCAAATGCTTCCGACGCCATGGAGGGCCACGCCACCACGAGACTGTTGTAGTAGCCCGCCTCTTCCGCCCAGCCCTTGCGCTCGCAGAGCGTGTAGAGCCGATAGGCGAGGTCGCGGGCGATCTCGGCCATCCCGCCGATCTTTGCCTTTAGGTTCGCCGTTTCTTTCTCACCCTTTTGGTCGAGGCTGCGAATCAGATGCTGGGTGACTTCCCACACCGTGAGGCGGTCAATTGCAGATGGGTCCCAGTCTTCAAGAAGCTCTTCACGGCGCAGCAGCCGGACCTTGCCGGCGCGTGAGTGAAGAATGCCAGCCTCCGCGAGGTGCGAGATGCTGAGTGCCTTCGCCGTGGCCAGTACTTCGGCCTCGCCATAGAGGCCCTCGTCGAATTGGTGTTGCTCAAACCAGGCCAGCGCCCAGCGCGTGTCGGGGTCGAACTCGCTCTCTAGTTCAGAGAGGACCTCGTCGAGGCCCTGATTGATGAGCGCAAGCGCTGTCCGCACCTTCATGGGAGAGCCGTCGGTTTCGAGGACTTTCTTGTACCGAGAGAATACAGCCATACCAGGGCCGATGGCCGCCTGCGCAAGATCCACTGGCGCGATGTTACCCTTCTGCAGGTTGCGTAGCGCGTGCGGGAGTTCCTTTTTCAGGCAGGAGAGGAGGTCCTTCCGGGTTGTGATGGGTGCTGCGTCCGGACGTGGGCGGCAGGCAAGAACAATAGAGGAAGCCAGTGCATTGGCACCGCGGCTAATGTTGCGGGTCTGCAGTTCGCTGCGCATGGGCCAGGTTCCCGTGATCTGAAAACCGGCCAAGAGGAGTCCTTCGAGCATCGTTTCCCAACCCGTAGACGCCTGAAAGACAACGCCATCGCCGTCCTGGTCTTCGGACTCGGACTGCTTGAAGGCGTAGTACACCGCAAGCGGGTATTCCGGATGTTGGGCCAGTCTCATTTTGGCGAACGCTCGCCCAAACCCCTCTTCGAAGAACTGTTGTGCTAAGTCCCGATCGCCGTTGAACCGGTAGGGGGTCGCCACCAACTCTTGGCTCTTTGGAACCAGGAGCGTACTACAGATATCGGCATGAATGCTTCCAACACTCCTTCTTAGCCAGACATAAAAGAAGTCGGACAGATCTGCGTACCCTATATTGTCGTAATAGGGAGGGTCTGTAGAGAAGACGAATCGCTTACCATCCACAGCCAGCGACGTTGCATCGAGTTGTCTCGCTACCCCGGCTCCTCTCGATGGGAGGGAATCCAGGACCTCGCAAAGTGATTCAACACAGCCCGCGAGGTCACCACCCGCACCAGCAAACGGATTGGTCTCAGCGAAATCCCAGGTCATCGGGAGAGCTTGCCTGCCGAATGTTCCTCGCATTCGGTCCATTTTGCTTTCCCATGCACACAGCGTCGTGTTGCGGTCAGATGTTTTGTCAACGGCGAAACCCAAATAGGTCGCGATGGCATCAGCGTAGTTTGTTTCGGCACCATCGGCTATCGCACGCTCACGGGCCTCAACAACCAAATCGCTAAACGTGGTCATCGCCAACAACTGGCGGGCGGTAAAGAGGCTCGCGAAAGTCTTCATTCCGTAGTTTGGTGTTTTGAAGTCGCGTGGGTTATGTGGTAAGTCTGCTTCCGGTTGCCAATACGGAGCGGCGCTGAGGGCGACAGTGTTATGCTCTTCTTCTGGCGTCAGGTAAGTTCTCCCTCGCGTCCCCTCTGCCACAATTGCGAGCATTTGAACGGACATTCGTCCGGCCCGGCCCTCGGATCGCACGTGATCAAGGGGAACGGCCGTGCCGCACACGATACACCTCGCACCCTTACGGTTCACAGTGCCCTCGGGTGCGCCCTCACCCGTGCGGACCTTAAACCTCACCGCCTTTGCTGCGTGATCAATAATAGGCTCTGCCCACGCCTTCTTCCCCGCTTTT
>CAYUZM010000353.1:0-6309 GCA_964449665.1 uncultured Solibacteraceae bacterium | reverse complement strand
GCGCCAGCCCTTCCGGGTTGGACAAATACAGCACCGGGTAGGCGGCGGCGTGAAACTTCACGCCCTGATAGCGCGTGGGAATGAACCCGGAACCCCATAGGCGGTCAGCCAGCGGCTGGTCTCCCGAACTTGACGATCCTTGCGAGATCAGCACCACAAACGATGGCAGGTCCTTGTTCTCCGAACCCAATCCATAGGCCACCCACGAACCAATGCTCGGCCGCCCGGCGATCTGATGGCCCGTCTGGAAAAACGTCACTGCCGGATCGTGGTTGATCTGCTCGGTGTGCATCGACTTGATCACGCAGATGCGGTCGGCCACGTTCGCCGTGTGCGGCAGCAGATCGCTCACCCACGTGCCCGCCTGCCCGCGTTGTTTGAACGGGAACATGCTCGGCGCAAGCGGGAAGCTCGCCTGCGCCGCCGTCATTCCGGTCAGCCGCTGCCCCATGCGCACGCTCGCCGGCAGCTCCATTGTGCGCATCTCTTCGAGCTTCGGCTTAAAGTCGAACGTCTCAATCTGCGACGGCGCGCCGGACATGAACAGGTAAATAACGCGCTTCACCTTTGGCGCAAAATGCGGCGCAGTTGAAGGCGACTCCTCGGCCAGCATCGACGACAATGCCGCCGAACCTAGCGCCAGCCCGCTGCGCGAGAAGAACTGGCGGCGGCTGGTGTGATGCAAGTGGCGAAGCAGTGGATCCATGTTGCCGTCTACTCCTTGGTCACCACTTCGTCGAGATTCAAGATCATGCTCGCCACGGTCATGAAGGCCGCATGCTCGGGCGCCGGAATCGCCGTGTCGCGCGGCGCTTCGCCCTGTTTCAATATGCGTTCGGCGGCCTGCGGATTCGACGCGTACTGATCGCGATGATACGCCAGCGCCTGCGCCAGCACGCCTGCTTCTTTCTGGTTCGGATACCGCGCCGTCGCCAGCCGGAACCCATAGCGCAGTTGATCGGCCGCGGCCGCGCCGCCTTCGCGAATCATGCGTTGCGCGAGGAAGCGCGCGGCCTCCAGAAACTGAACGTCGTTCATCAGGTTCAGCGCCTGCAGCGGCGTGTTCGTGCGCGAAGCCCGCACCGTGCACGCCTCGCGCCCGGCCGCGTCGAAGTTCATCATGGCCGGCGGCGGTGAGGTCCTGCGCCAATACGTATAGAGTGAGCGGCGATAGAGATCCGCTCCGTGGTCCTGTTTATAGTCCACACCCGACAGCTCTTTCCACAGCCCATCCGGCTGATACGGCTTCACACTCGGACCGCCCACCTTCGCCGTCAGCAACCCGGCCACCGCCAACGCCTGATCACGCACCGTCTCGGCCGGCAACCGCGTCCGCGAACCGCGCGCCAGCAACCGATTTTCCGGATCGCGCTGCTGCAACTCCGGCGTCACGCGCGACGACTGGCGGTAGGTGGTGCTCGTGACGATGGTCTTCATCAGCCGCCGCACGTCCCAACCCGAATCCATGAAATCCACGGCCAGCCAGTCCAACAGCTCCGGGTGGCTCGGCCATTCGCCCTGCGAGCCGAAATCCTCCACGGTCTTCACCAGCCCCGTGCCGAAGATCATCTGCCAGTAGCGGTTCACAATCACGCGCGCCGTGAGCGGATTCTCGCGCGAGATCATCCAACGCGCCAGCGCCAAGCGGCTCGGCGCGGGGTCACTCGTGAGCGACGCGGGCAATCCCGGCGTAACCGCTTCGCCCGGCTTGTCATAGGCGCCCCGCAGCAACACGTGCGCCTTGGGCGGCGTGGGATTGTCCTCCATCACCATCACCGTCGGAAACTCTCGCACCATCTTTGCGCGCTGTTCGCGTAAATCAAGAAGGTTGCGGTAGGCATCGCGAATTTCCGGCGGGGCGAAGTCTTCCGGCCATGCCGAACGCTTCGCCATATCGAGCGACGGGTTGGCCAGCCACGCCACTTCCGCGGGTTCGAGCACGCGGTTGTAGACCCATACTTCGTCGATAGTTCCTTTGAAGAACGACTGCGCGGGATCCTTGGCGCCACCACCGCCGCCGATCCGGATCGGCTCTCTGGCGCGAAACTCCTGGTTCAACTCGTCCAGCAGCGATGTTGTCTTCACCGCCTTGCCATCGAGATAAATCAACACGCCCGCCGTCACGCGCGAGGCGTCATAGCTGACGGCGACATGGTGCGGCGTGTTCAGGGAAACCGGATCGGTGGTCTCGACATGCAGGGCGTCGTCGAGCCAGCGCGAAGAGAAATAGACGCGAATCTTGCCATCCACCAGATGAATGCCCCAGCCCGTCGGTTCCTGCTCAAGCTTGGCCCGTGTGACGATGGCCCCGTTCGGCGACTCGGAGGTGAAACGCGCGGCGAGGGTGAATCGGTCGAAGTAGCCCACCGGCGCGGAGTCCCCGCCCGCGTCGTGGAATCGGGTGCCGTCGAAGCGTTCGCTCAGCCTGGTATGGAAGGTGCGCCCGCGCGAGGTCGACCAATGCGCCGGAATCACACCCGCACCAGGTTCACCCATGCGGTCCTTCAGCGAACTCCACAGCTTTTCGGCGGCAGCGAGTTTAGCGTCGAGCGCCGCGAGTTTCCGCTCGTCATCCGCGGTCGGCGCCGGCACCAGCGGCGGCGTATTGCCAAATTTGAAGTAGCGTCCGCGCTCGGGAATATTCGAGAAGTACGAGAAGAGCTGGTAGAACTCCTTCTGCGTGAAGGGATCGTACTTATGGTTGTGGCAGCGCGCACACCCAATGGTCGAACCCAGCCATACGGTGCCTGTCGTCTCCACGCGGTCGGCCGCATACTCGGCCATATACTCTTCCGGCACAATGCCGCCTTCCCCATTCCCGCGATGGTTGCGGTGAAAACCGGTGGCGATGCGCTGGCTTAACGTCGGCTTGGGCAGTTGATCGCCCGCCAGTTGCTCCAGCGTGAACTGGTCGAACGGCATGTTGCTCTGACACGCATTCAGAACCCAGTCGCGCCAGCGCCACATGGAACGCTCGCCGTCGGTCTGGTAGCCGTTCGTGTCGGCGTAGCGCGCCGCATCCAGCCACCGCGCCGTCAGCACTTCGGCGTGCGCGGGCGAGGCGAGCATCGCGTCCACGGCGCGCCCGTAGGCCGCATCGGAGGGGTCGGCGAGAAAGGCATCGAGCGCCGCCGGTGTGGGCGGTAGCCCCGTCAAGTCGAGCGACAACCGGCGGAACAACTGTTCCCGGCCCGCCTCCGGCGACGGCGCCAGCCCTTCTCGCTCCAGCCGCGCGAGTACGAATGCATCAATGGCATTTCGCTCGCGCGCCGTCCAAGGCGTCTTCGGCGGCTCCGGCCGTTCGGGTTTGATGTAGGACCAATGCTTCTCCCAGCGCGCGCCTTCGGCCACCCATCGCTTCAGCGTTTCAATTTCGGCAGGCTTCAGCGTGTGCCCGGTCGCCAGCGGTGGCATGCGAAGCCCTTTGCTGGCGGTTTGAATGCGCGCCACCAACTGGCTCTTGTCCGGCTCCCCAGGCGCCACCGCCCGGCGCCCGTTGCCCAGGTCCACCGTGGCCGCTTCAAACGAATCCAGCCGCAAAGGAATGTTCTTGTTCTTCGCGTCCGGACCGTGACACGCATAGCAGTGGTCGGAGAGGATCGGACGGACGTCTCGGTTAAATCGGATCTGCGCCGCTGCCGGCAGGCTCCATCCCAGGAGACCGATCGCGATGGGCGCAAATAGGCGAACGTGCGGCATGGCTGTGGATTGTGAGCGAATTATATCGCGTATGAACCCGCGCGTTTATGCATGAACGCGAAATACCCAAAAGCGAAAGGCCCGCAAGCTAAGCCAGCTTCGTGTGCGCCGGCGCGACCAGTTCCATCAGCCGGCGCCGCGCGGTCGTAAGGCGTCCGTCCAGAATGCGCGCCAGGGCGCGGTAGATCAGGAATCCCAGCTCGTGATCCTGTTCGGTCAGTATGTGCAATTTCGTGCAATCGATCGCGATTGCGCGCACCGCCGTCAGAGCGCGGGCGTCGAAGCTCCACTTCTGCGCATTGAGCAGCCCCGAGGCGCCCAGCAGGTCGCCCGCCGCGATCGTATCCACGACAATCGGGCCGTGCATCGGCACATAGATCTCGAGCGCCAGTTGGCCCTCCAAAACGAGGTAACAGGTTTCGTGCAGCTCTCCCTGCCGCCAAATGTGCTCTCCCGCATGAAAGCGCGCCTCGGTGGAAATATCGGCAATCTTCTGCTGATGGGACGCGCTGAAGTCCACCGCAAAAAGCGGGCATGCGGCGATTTGGGAAACTGGCGTGGACACTACTTTCCGGAAAGTCTGCAATTCATACGCCACTCGCTCTAAACCCACGAATCGCGCTCCGCCAGATGCGCCAAAGGAATCGTTGCGCTTTTTGACGCATTTTTGGGTGTTTCTACGCAATTCAGGATAAGCTTCGGTATACGCCTTGCAAGCAATTTGGTACGATTTTGAGCCGCATCACCCACGTGGCTGGTCAATTGCGTATCACGTGGGTGTGCACACCCGGGAGGATTGCTCATCGGATGGTACGACACTGAATGGACCGCTTCCTGAATGAATCCGGACCGCTATCCCGGATTCTCGACTTGGCCGACGACGCCATTATCACGATCAAGCATGATCAGAAGATTCACTTCTTTAACTCGGGTGCCGAGCGCATCTTTGGCTACAAGCGCGAGGAAGTTGCCGAGCAACCAATTGATATGTTGATTCCCCGCGGCTTCCGCGGCGTTCATGCCGGCCACGTGAGGGATTTTGCCGCCCATGGGCAAGCCTCCAAGCGCATGGGAGAAAGACGCGAAATCTACGGTTTGCGTAAGGATGGGACGGAGTTCCCAGCCGAGGCATCCATCTCCAAGGCCGAGTCTGAAGGTTCCTTCTTATTCATGGTGATTCTGCGCGACATCACCGCCCGCCGCGAGGCGGAACGCAAAATCGAGCAATCCCTGCGCGAGAAGGAATCGTTGCTGCAAGAGATCCATCATCGTGTAAAAAACAACTTACAGGTAGTATCGAGCCTTCTCGGCCTCCAGTCGCGACAGGTCGCCGACGAGGAGATCCGCCGCGCCTTCCGTGAAAGCCAAAACCGCGTCCACTCCATGGCCCTCATCCATGAGCGCCTCTACCAGTCCAAGGACCTCAGCGAAATCGACTGCCAGGAGTATGCCGATCAACTCGTCGGGCATCTCTTCCGGTCGTACGGCGTCAGCCTCAGCCGCGTCAAGCTGGAGATGGATTTCGGCGGCGAGCGCATGCCCATGGCTCTGGCCGTGCCTATGGGACTGATTCTGAACGAGTTGCTCTCTAACAGCTTGAAGCACGCCTTTCCCCAAGGCCGGGAAGGGAAAGTAGTCGTCGAACTGAAGCGGACCGGGCCGTCGCAACTCATGCTCCGCGTCGCCGACGATGGCGTCGGATTGCCCGCCAACGCAAACCTCTGGAACGCGCGCTCGCTCGGTTTACGGC
Source organism: uncultured Solibacteraceae bacterium (assembly GCA_964449665.1). Lineage (GTDB taxonomy): Bacteria > Acidobacteriota > Terriglobia > Bryobacterales > Bryobacteraceae > JAFLBB01. The sequence goes on along the minus strand of CAYUZM010000353.1, from coordinate 860 downwards.
TCGTACGCATTCTCAGCGAGCAGATCGGCGCCGAGCTGACCATGGGCTCCGAGGACGGCACGCGTACCGAAGTCGTATTTCAAACTCAGGGAGAGGCAAACGCAAAGTGACACACCGCGCCCGCATCATGGTGGTCGAAGACGAACGGATCACCGCCGAGGACTTGCGCGACATCCTCACCCACTCCGGCTACGACGTCACCGCCGCCGTGGCTACAGGAGAAGAAGCGCTTCGCCGCGCCGAGTCCGACCGGCCCGACCTGGTTCTCATGGACGTTCGCATCGAAGGCCCCCTCGACGGCCTGGAAACCGCCCGCCTTCTGCGCCAGCGGTTCGACATTCCGGTGGTCTACCTCACCGCCCATGCCGACGACGAGACGCTTTCCAATGCCAAGCTCTCCGAACCTCTCGGCTATATAGTGAAACCGTTCCAGGAGCCCGAACTTCACGCCACCATCGAGGTGGCGTTGCACAAAGTCGCCATGGAACGCGACTCCCGGCTCCGCCAGCGCCTCCTCGAAGAAACTCTATCGTCGATGGAAACCGCAGTCATCACGCTCGACCGTGACGCCCGCATCGCGCTGATGAACTCCTCGGCCGAACGCTGGACCGGATGGCGTCTTTCCAGTGCAGCCGGACGCCCGTTCGGCGATGTCGCGCGGCTCCAGGACGCGCAGGGCAACCTGCTGCACGGTCTCATTCTCGCCACCTTCGACACCGGCAAAATGGGCGAGTTCCCCCCCGGAACCGTCCTCACCGGAGCCACCGGACAACATCGCCGCCTCTCGGGCAGCCTTTCCCCCATTCTCGATCACGATGCCCGCGTTCTGAAACTGAAATTCGCGGCCCTCGATAAAATTC